>CAZTKW010000034.1:0-13333 GCA_964614315.1 uncultured Pirellulales bacterium | reverse complement strand
AGCAATATCCGGTCGGCATCAATGCTGTTATGGTTAACGGGGTGTTTGCGGTGCGCGACGGGAAATATACCGGCGAGCGGCCGGGGAAAGTTATTCGAAGACAATAGGATTTTGTAAATTCCTGAAATTTTAGGAGTCGGCAATGTTTTTCAAACGAGCATTGATTTTATTACTATCGGCAGTATTACTGACAACCTTGGCCGGCTGCTCGCACCAGTTGAGCGAGCAAGAAATCATCGCTAAGGCAACAACGATTCATAAAAAGGCACTTACCATCGACACTCACGTCGATATTAAGCCTGTATACGCCACGAAAGAACTTGACCCGGGGGTCGATAATCCCAAGCTCAAATGCGACCTTGTAAAAATGAATAAAGGGAGTGTGGACGGCGTTTTTCTGGTTGTTTATGTCGCACAAACGCAGCGCAGCGATGAAGGATATAAGCAGGCGTATGATGAGGCTATGGTAAAATTTAGTGCCATACATCGACTTGCCGAACAGATGTATCCCGGTCGCTGCCAACTGGCCAGCAGTGCCGACGAGGTCGAGCGAATAGCAAAGACCGGCAAAAAAGTCATTATGATTGGTATTGAAAACGGTTACCCAATTGGCAAGGACCTGTCGAATGTCGAGAAGTTTTACGAACTCGGCGCGCGGTATATTACGCTGAGCCATAACGGGCACAACGATATTTGCGACTCGGCAAGTCCAAGAGCCGACCTTGGGGATAGTGAAGCAGAACATAACGGGTTGAGCAAGTTCGGCAGGGAAGTAGTCGGGCGGATGAACCGGCTTGGGATTATGGCTGATGTTTCGCATATCTCCGTCGAATCGTTTTGGGACCTTATCGAGGTAACAAAAGCGCCGATTATCGCCTCGCATTCAGGCTGCCGGGCGCTTACTGACCATCCGAGGAACCTGTATGACGAGCAGTTGAAAGCTCTTGCGAAAAAAGGCGGGGTTATTCAGATAGTAGCCTACAAGGGTTTCATAAAAGATTCGTCCGGCAGGGCCAATATAAAAACATATGTTGACCACATCGAGCACGCGGTTAAGGTAGCGGGTATAGAGCACGTTGGTATCGGCAGCGACTTCGACGGCGGCGGGGGTGTCCCCGGCTTTAACGACCACTCCGAAGCGTTGAATGTTACCGCTGAACTTGTAAGACGGGGATACAGCGAAAAGGACATCAGAAAAATATGGGGAGGTAATTTTCTCAGGGTCTGGCGAGAGACGGAAAGGGCCGCAAAAAAATTACAAAAACAGGCGGAATAAAAAACAGCGTTTGCTTTGTGTTTGAACACTTTCACTGATATGACTCAAGGTTAGAACGGGGTTATTTTTGCGGCTGTTGCTGGTCGACTCTTCTTTTGAGGATTTCCATTTTTTCGCGGATTTCCTGCGCCATTTTGCTGTTCGGGAAATCCTGAACAATCTGGCGGCCTATATCGAGGGCTTTGTCCCACTGTCTTTCGGAGACGGCAAATGAGAACTGGACGCCGAGATTGTGGAGCTTGGTTCTAAAGACGTCTCTTGCGGCCTCCTGCAGGGCCAGTCCCTCGTTGGATGTCAAGTATAAGTCAAGCTCGTGGAGTATCTCAAGGCTGCGGTCGGTGTCCTGGCGTTTTATGGCGTCGTCCCAGGCGGTGAGTAGGATTTTTTTGCGGTATGATTTTTTATCGAAGAGCTTTTGCCGCATTGCTTTTGCCTTTTCCGATTCCGGATATGCGGTGATTAGTCTTTCTATCAGTGAGCTTGCCTTTGTCCAGAGGTGATTTTCCAAAAGCTTTTCGATATGAGCTATTACCTGATTTTCCCTTTCAGCGACGGTTGCACTTCGGTATCTTTCGGCTTCTGCGCGGAGCTGCTTTGCAAGTTCCCTGTATCCGGCAGAATGAGCGATTTCGTCGATTATTTCATTTGTAGTGTCAAACTCCTGCTGCTGTAGTTTATCGAAAACGGCCTCGCGGAGTATCTGCTTGTCGGCGTCGCGAAATGCTATCGATTTTGCCGATTCGCTCAGCCGGGTGTTCTGGTTCACCTGGGTAAGGGCGGCACGAATCTTTTCGAGAGAGCCAGCCACCTTTTCAAGCTTCTCACTGTTTTCTTTGAGCTCTTCGGGTATGGTGAATACCCTGACGAGTATCAAAATGACCACCGCCAATAGCAGTGAGCCGCCGACAAAGCCTATCAAAGATGACATTACACCCGATTCCGACTCGCCGGAACCAAGAAACGCCAATAGCAGCACGAGGGCGAGTAATACGAGGTAGGTAATGATGATATGCCATTTGAATCGCCATAAGAACTTGTTTTTTTTCAGGTTCATAGCTGTCCCTTTTCAAAAAAATCAGCAACCCATCGATTTATATTATAGTAATCGGGGCTTGCTGATGTCAAGAATTGAAATGCTCAAACTCAAGGGTTTTATCATAAAGTCTTGCTTATTAACTCCTTTTGAAGTTAGAAACAGTTATTGCATTTAGGTTCCGGGCTCTGGGCTTCGCTCCGTGTGAACCCATTTCCGGGCTCAAAATAGTTAGTGAAATTGGGTTTGATTGGATTTGTTTTGGCTTTGTTTTGGCGGCGTCCGAGGAGGTGGAAATTCGTGTAAACCTTTTTTATAATGGAAGTTACGTTCCTTTGTGTATTTAGAAAATTGGGTTTGTTTTGCATAAAAGGTGGTGGATTTGTAGAGGGTTCCTGACAAATGTAGAGCGGTGGGTATTTGGGCAAGTTAGCCAAGGTATGAGCTTTTGTAATCATCAAAAGAGCCTCCTGATACTTATGGCACAGGCTTACTTTTTTTTAAGGGGGTTTTAAAAGTACGCCTCCCTATAATTAGATGGACTTGCGCATTTGATGCGAAAAAACGTGCAATCGGCTGAGTTGGAATTTGTTTAACATCTTATGATTAAAGCATTAAAAAAAATTTTGGAAAAGTTTGGTTTTTCCTTTAGATACTTGCGCGTTTTGTACGACTTTTGGCCGTAACTGCGGTGAGTTGAAAGCCGGGAAAAAACGTCAAAAAAAGGGAAAGAAAAAATGGGTTTTGAGGGGAAAAGCGGAAAAATTGAAAAAAAAGCGCAAAAGTGATTCGTAAATTCATATTTTTTGTGCTTAATTTTTTTGATACTGACAAATCGTCAAAGAAAAGGGGAGAAACCTCACCCAAGGCAAAAAAATGTTCGACTTTCAGAACGAGGCTTTGCAATCATGTGGTTGACAATTCAAAGGTGGTTTTGTTGCTAAAGTTTTTCAGCTTCAAGATCCCTTGCGGGCTCTTTTACTGACACAAATCCAATAGGGACAAATTGTGCGACAAAACCCTTCCAAATTTCCATTACTGCCAGCAGGCCGTCTTCACGCAAGAGGGCATAGTGCTCGCCGGGTGCAACATGAACACGCTGACTTTCTGAAGCCAAATGTGTTGAGCGGTATGCGATTATCTGTCTCATAACGTCCCCAATTCTCATTCTTGTAATACGAGAAGATAAGGGTTCTCTGGTATAGTTTGGATTTGGAACTGTCAGAGGCGCTATAATACTTCCGCGAAGCATAAGAATCACATACGGCTCGGGCATACAAATATCACCTCTGCCTGCTTTCTCAAAAACTACGCTCGGATCCACATCTGTTGAAAAACCCAGCTTTGATAGCTTAACCTCCACATCTTCCTTGTTATTAAAATCGAGGTCGAATGCGTACCACCAGTCGTCCGGCCGCAGACTCAGAACCTGGAAAGGTCTGTTCCATACTCCTAACTCACTACTACAATAACTGTTGTAATCTTTGACATGAAACCCCAAGACATTAACATCTTCCTGCTCAAGTTCTGGAGAGTTCTGGGTTTGCTCAGGGGGGGTATTTGGCAATTGATTTTCGAGGATTTGCGGTTTTACCAGCAGGAGCACTGTTTGGCCGTCAAGAGAGGGATCAACAACTACAGATATCGCGTGGTCAGGATAAACGGCCTCTGCAATTGATTTCGATCTTAATGATGAACGATTCCCAACTGAAAGCATACAAAGAAAATCAAGCTCAAGCAGAATTGTTCTACTGTCGTCTATGACAGTGTTTTTGACATTGAGCTCGACAAATTCAAAGTTTTCTCCATTTTCAGTTCTCAACTCTGCTGCCTCACCATCGTTTGTGATTATTCCTGGTGCAGAAAGCTGTCTTACCTTTGGAGTGGCGCTGATGACTTTTAAAAATTCTTCAAGTTTTTCATAGGTAATCCTTTTGGTTTCAGATTTATCATCCAAAATGAGTTCCTTTAGCTGGGGCAGGTCCGACGGAACAGTTACAACATATGCACTTGTTCGAATTTGCGGAGAAGACATATCTGTTGACGGCTGCACAGGCTTCTTTGTTGGACTTTTTCGCCTCCGAGCAGCTAAGCCACCCGACTCCACCTCCCCAGTGCCGATACCGAGTTTTTTGAGTTTTTCGGGTTTTACGAACTGAACGTGGAGGTCGTTGTACAGGACATTTGTGCCTTCGCCTTTTTCCAGCAGAATTTTATCATAGGCAGTGACAGCATCCGGGCGGTCAGATAGTTTTACCTTGTGGCCGATGTATTCGATGTTTTCCTTGAACCAATCCAATTCGGCCTTATCAATCAAATCGTCCTTTAATAAATCATCCAGACTTTCAGGATATTTGTCATCATGGTCATTGGCGTAAATCAACATTGCTTTACCCAAATCAGAGAGTTTCCTGGCCGCCTCCATTCTTTGACGTAATTCTTCAACTCTCAACCGAGCGGTTGACTCATTATCCTCAACCTGTAAAGGAGAGTTTTGAGTCAACCAATATTTCAACCGGCAACCTTCTTTATCAGCAGAAAGGACGGTGATTTGATATGTATTGCTTTCTTTCGTTGTGACAAGAATGTCTTCGGGCAAATTTTGGGGAAATGGGTATACATTCAGGCCTTGAGATTCGAGGCGAACAATGGGACGGTTAATAGCGGCGTCTCTTAGCAGAACAAAGCCTTTCGAGTAACTCACATCATCTGAGGCATATACCAAATCACCTTTCCCTTTCCTGAGAAAAGAAGATAGTTCGTCGCTGTTAACATCAGGGACTTCTATGAGAACTCCGGTTGCCAGGTCAAGAATGACTGGCGAATAATCTTCATCCGGAAGATAAATTTCTCTTGCTTTCCGATTCCCTTGCGGATTTTGAACTTCGATTTTCACATCGGTTTTGAAATACGGTTTCTTTATAGGGTCATCCTGCAAGTGCCAATCGATGCCGTGAATTCCATACCAACGGCCATTATTATCATCTAAGAAATGGTACTCAAAACGAAGATTTCCGTTTATTGTGGAGCCGTCTTTTAAAATCAGTTTATATTCGATACCCGGCCAGTCGTTCTGGCTGGCAGCAACTTCGCCCAATTCGACTGATACAATCGGATTATCCCTGAATGTTTTGCAAATCCATCTAACAAGTTCCGGGTATCCCTTATATGTCTTATAAGATTCAACAATCGCAAATTTTTTCCAGGCCTCTGGATTTTGTGAATTCAGAAAATAATCATAGTCGGCATTTTTAATTTTTTCAAAAAGACCCTTCGCAACATTTTTTATATACGCTGGATATTCCAATACCCCCATGAGTTTGTTACGAACCACCAGTTTTTTTATTAATTTTGGCTCTGGCAAATTCTGAGGGTCAACATGACCCACTATAAAATATTTAAACTGGCCTTTCTTCGACCCAGGCACAAATTCGCCTGCCTGAATAGCAACAACCAAGCCGTCTTCAGTCAAAAAGGCCCCAACTTCACCCGGACTCAGCCACTGGTTCCAAAACGCAGAGGTATCTATGAAATCGGAGGGCCTACTCTTTTCTTCTGCGCGGATGTGTGCGGCAAGAATTTCAACTCCAATCTTGCTGATATCTGTAAGAGACGTGCCTTTAAACTCAGCTGTGGATGGCCCAAATACAACTATTCCACCATCGTCTCCAATTGAAATATCGGCTTTGGTGGCAAAAATTTTGTTAAGAAGACGACTTCCTTTTTCTCTCTCGCTTAAACCTCTTAAGTCCACTGTAATATCAATTATCTTTTCGTCTGAAAAATCAAATAGAGAGAGCATCATAGAATCGACTTTGTCTGAAGGATATTCATCAACAACAGATAATGTAACTGTCTTAATCTCATTTTCCTTATCGATACCACCGAAATGCTGAGAAGATAATGCAAAACAAACGGGTATCAACAAAGAGGCTATAAGCATTATTGCTATCACCGACGGGAGCCAGCTTGGTTTGGCTTGGTTTGCAGAGTCTTTGGCGAGCAACCTTCGGATGCGTTCAAATAAACCGCCTCCTGATGCGGCTACGGCCAGGCTGTAACCGGTTCTGACCTCTTCCAGCGATGTCAAGGCCCTTGCATAACCTACGCGGTCGCCGGATACGCTGACCGCCAAATCGTCGCAGCAGTTTTCACGTTCTGCCCTGATTTTGTGGGAGACCCACCAGACGGCGGGGTGATAAAAGCCGAGGATTTCAACGGCAGTCTGGAGCATATTGACGAGGTAGTCGCATCTTTTAATGTGTGCCAGTTCGTGGGCAAGTATAGCCTCCAACTGCTCGCCGCTGAGGCCGGTCAATGCGCTTGCGGGCAGGAGGATTACCGGCCGCAACCAGCCGATTACGGCGGGGACCTGCACCAAAGCGGATTCAGCGATCTCGACGGCCCTTTTAATACCTAACTGTTCGGTCAGATGTCTCAGGCGTAAATTTACCCTCTCGCTGACCTGTTTTACCATTTTTCTGCGAAGCCTTTGCAACTGCGCCCATCCGCCGAGATGCCAGATGCTAAGGCCGAATACGCCGACAAGCCAGCCGACAACTATGAAAGGTAAAGACGGCTCAATCGCTTCGACAAACTTATCCTTCAAAGGTACCTTCGGCGCGGCGACAGTTTGCAGCGGCGGCGACTGTACCTGCGGTATTTCTACGACTGCCTGAGTCTCAGCACGAGCTTTCGACAAATCAACTGAAACCAGTTTTACAGGCTCGAAAGTTTCCACGGGGACATCGAGCATCTTTATGGTTACCGCCGGCATTAGAACTATGAGGGCCAAGGCCATACAGGCTATTATGTAGCGCAGACTGGCTGAGGATTTATGTAACAGCCTGAGTACGATGGCAAGGAGCAGGCCAATAGCCGCCGCCTGCCAAACGAAGTGCACCAATGTCCAGCCGAGCCTTTGAATAATTTCCTGTGAGAGGATGTTTTTCAGTATGTCCATTTTTACTCTCCCTGCATTTTGTCAACCATTTTTCTTATTTTGTTTAGTTCTTGCGGGGAAACTTTTTTCGCTGAAAGCGCCCGCATCACCAGTTTTTCCGCAGAACCCGAAAATGCCCTTTCGAGCAAATCGCCCACGAGCTGTTTCTGTGTTTTTTCCTCGTCGCCAACAGGCTTATAGATGTGCTTGAAGTGCGAGTCGTCTCTTATGAGCAGTCCCTTTTCGGTCATAATCTGCATAAGTTTGAGGGTGGTTGTGTATCCGGTGGCTTTTTCCTTGTTCATTACCTCGTTGACGCGGCGGACGGTGCTCGGGCCGTTATCCCAGAGGATTCTTAGAATTGCCAGCTCCCTGTCTGTCGGCTGCGGCGTTTTTGGCTTTGCCATATTTAAGTCCCTTCCGAATTATTCGTTTCTCTTTAGTATCTGAAAATTCATTATACGAACACTTTCGTAGATGTCAACGAAAAAATACGAAAAATTTCGTAGTTTTTTAAGATTTATTCATTTTTGAGCCCTGAGGGCGGTTTCAGGATGGGTATATTATTTTATTTTTATCGAGCCGCTGAGCTTTTAAAGCTTTTTTTTTACTGGTTCGGGTCGGCCGGCTGGTCTGTTTGCGTAATAGAGGGCGACCTTACTATTTTGTCGGCGGCCTTTTCCTTAAGCGACTGGAGGAGGTTGACAACTGCCTTGTTGCTCTCGCTTCTTCTGAGTCTTAACCTTATTTTATTCTTTGCCATAGCGGGTGAGAGGTTTTTCTGTTCTGTTATTCCATCGTGGCGGGCAATTTCATAGGCATTGTCGTCAGTTGCGATTGGGCCGATTAACTCATCCTGCTCAACGGCCATTAGCGCCTGGAAAAAGTCATCTCCGAAAAGCTGGACAACCATCGGATGGGTGTATTCCCTTACCTTACCGCCGGCCTCTGCGTCACGATGAATAGACAACTCCTCGGCAAGTTCGCGAATGTCTTCTCCGGCTTTTATTCTTTCGAGGGCGGCGTTTGCCTGCTCGATGGTTTCTGTTTTGATGTGTGAAAAACTTATGCGCTCTTCGCGTTGCAAGAGCGGGTCGGTATCTTTATTTTGCTCGTAGAAGGCCATCACCTGCTCGTCGTTTACATCGACGGAGATTCGCACCTCAGCTATTAACTCCTTTGCAAATACTTCCTTTTTCTTTATATCTGCAAGGAACCCGGGCCTTGGCAGGTTGGTGATGCCCCTTTTTTGCGCCTCGGCATAGAGCAGTTCGGTTTCGAGCCACCAGTTTGCGACTTTTGCAATCTGTACCTGGCCGCTTGCATTGGGGGACAACCAGGAAGCCTGCGTTCTGGTCAGCTTTTTATCGCCAAGGCTTATGATTACATCCGAGGTGTAGTTTGAATCGGGAAGAGGCTGGCTTTCCATGACGGCCGGGTCAATTTCGCTTATACCCGCCACCTCGGCAGAATCTGTCTGAGGTGGAGAACATGAAGCAAGTGTCAATAACAACACGCACAAAACCGGCAATATTCTTGTGAGGCAGCTTTTTTCCATTTTTCTTGTTCCCTTAAAAAAGTGACTTTTCTTTTTTTGGGGATTATTATCGTCTTTTACGAGTTTTTTGCAAGTATTCAGCGGCGGATTTTATAAAAAATAATGCGAGGTTCAAAATGACAACCTGAAACCGGGATTAGAACCGGAAGATAAAATGAAAAGCCGATTAATTTCACGTTCGGCTGTAACAGCACTTATTTTAATCAATACAGCGTGTCTGTGTAGTGCAAATCCTGGGCTAAAGAGCAGGAAGAGCAAAACTATATCAGCCGTATCTAAATCTTCTTTTTCGGCTGAAATTTTGCTTTCCTTCCCGGTAAAGCAAGCGCTATGCCAAATATAAGACCCGCTATCGCCCCAGAGGGGATAAAAACGTTCCACTTCGGAGAACTTATGTCGAGCGGCACCGGAGCATATCCGGCAAACTGCACCTTAGATGTTTCCGGGTCATCGTGCATTATGGTTCTTTTTTCAATCTGAGCTTTGAGCTGATCTAGCATGTCCCGTCTCTCATCTCGAATTCTTGTCTGCTGCTCATACTGTATGCGTGCCAAATCTAACCTTCTCTTTTTTTCAGATGCCTGGTTTTGTAACTCATGTAACTTTTCAAGCTTGCTCTCCAAAACAATCAAATAGTCCCGTACATTGTTAAGGTTTTCGCGAGATTGACTTTCAGCTTTTTCGGTATCAGGATTTTCGGCATGCTTTTCAAGATTTTTTATATTGGCCTGCTGCTGCGCTATTTCCAGAATACAATTGTCCTGCTCAAGTTCCAGACGAATCAGTCTTGCGGTAACGGGGTGAGGGTAGGTTCGTTCTTCGAGGTCGGTAAAACCGGAATTCTTACGAATCCCCTCCAAAGTTTCTTCAGCCAACCTCAACTCTCTCTGGACAGTGACACGCTGTGCCTTAAGCGTCGCAAGCTTTTCAGCAACTTCTTTCTGTTTTGCAATTGCCTGTGAAGTAAGAAACATATCCACCATTTCATTGACTATATCTGCGGCCTCCTGTTTGTCACTGCAAGTCATCGATAGGCTGACAACATCGGCATCTCTCTGGACACTTACACAAAAGTTTTTCATTAAGTCTTTATATGCTTCTTTAATTCTTACAGCTCTGGTTTCACCAAGCCGTTTGAACCATTCGGTTTCTTTAATTTTATCCCTGTCAATCAATTCCTGGAGAGTACTTTGACGCTTTATAAGGTTAGCTATAGATACACGATGTCCATATTGAATATCCCTGTTCACCATTGCTGAACTGATAACTGCGGGGTCTTTTTCTACAGGCGGCAGGACTTTAATAAATGTCCGGGCGGTATATTCTGGAAAATATTTGAGTAAGAGAAACCAGCTAACGGCCCCGACCATCAAACCCAATACAGTCCGAGAAACTATCGGTAAAATGATTCGTTTGCGCTTCATAATCTTTCTCCTATACACCAGTTAACAATACTACTGTATCCTGTGATTTTATTAAACTACCCTCATTGTCCCAAAGATGCAAATGATTCGAATTGTTTCTATCGGCTCTACTTGCCGGCCGAGCCTATTAGGCTGAATGATTATACAGCATATACTTGAAAGGAGACAATATGTTCGTTTTTTTATTTATTTTATAAAAAAATACAATAAAAGCGGCAACCAAAAACAATTTCAGGAAAGGAAATATTATGGAAACGACCCAAATAAGAGAGCAATGGTAGTTGTATTGTTGGCAGAGAAAAGATAAATGGTTAAGATTGTTTTGAGGTTTGCTTCCACACAGAAGCCAAGAAAGATGGTGACGTTAATACTATAAAAAAGTCCAACAAGGTTACTCTCAGGATAAAGCAAGCATAAAGAAAGGGCTGCGAGAAATCATGCTCACAGCCCCTTGACAATTAAATTTCAAGCTCTTCTGTCTAACGTCTTCGTCTCAGTGCTAAAGCACCCAGGCCAAGCAGAAATATGCTTAAAGGCTCCGGAATACAGATAGTATCGACCGTGACATAGTCGATATCAGCACCACTGTCTTCAAACATCATATAAATGGTCTCAGACGCGGGATTTGGCACGATTTGCCACCCGATATTCAATACCTTCCAGCCATCGGGGAGAAACTCCACATTCTGGCCCAGAAAAGTTACGCCAGAGGTCGGGTCGTCGATACCCCAATCGATTAAAAATCCCCTGAAGCCCACCTCTACCCATATTTCCTTGAATTCATTGGGTAGCGGGTAGTTAGGCATTACCAAAGAAATCTCGGTCAGGTCCCCATGCCATACACCATCTCTGCCCAGAAAACCACTTTCTTTCCAACCGGCAGTTCCATACACATCGCCGGTCGCCGTAATGGCGGCCTCTGGCGGGTCAGCACCATCGGGACCATCGTAGTTTTCCGGGGTAGCCGGATTATCGCCCGTATCAAAGCCCCATTCTGCGTATGCAGCACCGGGGTCGGCCCGATCCCACCACACATTCGGGCTTGGCAGGGCCAACGAGACACTGCAAAAAAGAGCGCAAATCAGAATGCTTGAATGCATTCTTACTCTCATATTAACTTCTCCTCTTCAATCTAATGTTATAGATTCATCCCATGTCGCAGTTAGCAACTTATTTGCACCATTTGCTGAAATAAAGAGGTGAAAATTCTCTGCGTAATTCACCATCTTCTCCAAGATGCTAATTAGAGCATGTTTTGTAGAAAAGTCAAGGCTTTTTTTAGATTTTTCAGAAAATTTTAAAATTTTCATAGGCTCAAATCCCTTTTAGGCCGTTTTTGTCAATAAAACGGCGGTTTAACGTTAAGGAAATTTATCGGCCAAATTGGAGCATATTCTCAGAATAGTGCTGTAAAACACGATAAGCCCATTTTCTGAGTCAATTTTTTTATTTTTAACTGGAACAGGCGAACCGTTTTTGATATAATTGGTATAACATTAATAGAGGCATATGACAGGGCTGGGCTTTTCTCGCTCTCTCCTCTCCCTCCGCAACCCAGCCCTTTTTTTATGCGCATAAAAAATATGGTTGAAATAAAACCCGATCATCTTCATAATTGCCTGTAAATAACCAAGGATTGGGTTTTAGGCAAGCACAGTTATACACAGGAATTTTCGGTAATATGTAAACCTCAATTACAAAGGAACACCATCATGAGCGACTATAAGCACACCAAATCCCAAAACGGACCAAAGCATATCGACCGCCGCCAGTTTATTAAAAAATTCGGCGCTACTGCCCTTGGTGGAGGTCTATCGGTAAGTTTTCTCAATACCCTTTACGCAGCCGATGCAAATACCCCTGATAAGCAATCCGCCGAATCCAAATACGAAATCCGAAACCGTGTCGAAGGCATGGCTTATATTCCGTTCGGCAGGACAAACCTTTTGGTTTCGCGGCTCTCACTCGGCGGTATGCCATGGGAACCAACAGTTGCCAAACATGCCGTAAGACAGGGTGTCAATCTTGTACATGGCTGCAACAGGTACGGTTCGATGGAAGCGCAGTCCGAGACTCTCGCCAAACTATGGGACAAGTGCTGGTACTTCCTCAAACATAGCGGCCCTGCTGAAGAGATGGGCAAAACCATTGACGCATGCCTCAAAACACTCAAACGCGACCACGTTGATGCCATAGTCCCGGTTGTCGGCCGGACCAAAAGCACCGACTATGAAAGCATCAAGTCGAACTTCGAAAAACTCAAAAAAGCCGGTAAAGTCCGAGCCCTTGGTGTCACGGTGCATTCGGAAAAAACTCCCGAGGTTTGCCGCGAAGTCATCGACGCCGGCATCTTCGACGTGATTCTCACTATGTACCAGCCTGCCAACAAAGCTGCTATCGATAAGGAGCTTGCCCGTGCCGTTAAAAAGAACATCGGCACCATGTCTATGAAAACCGGCCAGGGAATTGAGACCAAAGATATACCAAAGGCCATTGCTGCCGCCCTCGCCGACGGCAAAATATCCACTGTCCTGAAAGGTATCAATTCTATAAAAGACCTCACTGCTTATTTAAAGGCGGCAAGAGCCAGCCGGTCGAAGGAAGGCAAAAAACAGGCACACCTCGATACGTCTGCCTGCGGTGCCTGCGGCAGGTGCCTGGTATGCCCGCAAAATATCCAGATTCAGGAAATTATGCGATGCGCAACTTATTATTCCAAAGAACCGGCACTGCTCAACTATGCCCGTTCAACCTACCGGGATATTCCCGCCGCCGCTACTGTAAATAGCTGTATTGACTGCGGCCAGTGTGAGATGAACTGCCCCCGTAATTTGCCTATCCGCAGTTTATTGAAATCAGCACAGGAAAAATGGATTGCCTGAGTGTAAAGTTGAAGGTCAGAAGTTAAGCAATATCCCATTTTTGAAATCGCCTGAAAGGCTCCAGCTATAAAAATAAAGACCCGTCAGCGGTTGAGTTTTCCGCTGCCGGGTCTGTTTATTGCTTTCAATCTTTTTTTTCAGATACTACGTGCCGGGCGTTGGAGCCAAAGCCTCCCAGTTGATTACGTCATTGCCGTAATTGCCGGGGACCTTGCGGT
>CAZTKW010000033.1:9760-13486 GCA_964614315.1 uncultured Pirellulales bacterium | reverse complement strand
CAATTTTATTTTATTTTTTGAACTTTAGCCAGTAGTAATATTTGCTTGGCGATGCTCTTGCAAACGTGCGTCAGGGAAAATCTAAGCGGGATAAGATGGGGCAGTTCGAAGTCCGTACATACATTCTCCGGGAAATCATCGCCGGCTATTTCTATTTTGTCAAAATCCGAACAGCCGAAACTCATCTGTCTTGCTGTCCTGATAATCGGCACCTCTTCCGGGTCGATATCGGCCAGTTTACAACATATAGTCTCGCAGGCAATCGGTTGTACACCGCCTATCAGCCACCCTAAAGGCCGTGCTCTTCCGTTAATCGGCCCTGGGCCGTCCATCACTGTAACAGCGTCGATTATAGTTAAAGCGGGTTTTAGAAACCTGAATATTTCAATTAGCAATTCACAAAAATCACCGGCGTTTTTACCTTTGGTAAAGTGCCACAGGGCTTTTTGCTTGCCGCTCACACAGCCGAACATATTCTTAACCGCAAATGTCGTCACCACCTGCTGATGGGTTTTGAATTTGGGTAAATTTATAATTACATCGGCGTCGAGTGCCGCCGAACTTATGCCGACGGGGATTTGTCGCGTGCCAATCCGGCATTTTTTTGGTTTATCAAGCTGTTTTATCGGTATGGATAATTTCTTCAACGGCTCCTGCAGTTCCAACTTCTTAATGCAGCCGAACACATTGCCCCAGGCCGGTGAATCGCCGACGAAGGGTTTTGCCCCGAAGTCTTTCAGCAATTCGGCGGTTCCGAGTATTACCGCCGGGTCGGTCTGAGCGGCGCGGGACCGGGACTTTGGGGCGATGAAATTAGGCTTGAGCAGAACGGTATCGCCTCGGCTTATAAATTTTTCCACTCCGCCGAGAAGTTCGAAGTGTCTTGCAATGGCTTCGGTAATGTTGGGCTGACTGTAATCGCTGCATCGTGTTAGTGTGACCGTTGGTTTGGACATACGGCGACTCAATCAATTATTCTGCTGCAAACAAACAGATAAGTTCTGGCAACCGGCTCATCATCATAGTTTCTGCTGAAAATTAAACTGTCCAGAGTTGTTTGGGTGCTGACATATCTTTTAGAGCCCAGGAAGATAAAGTCGCTGGGGGCCATTTTGGAACCAAACCGACACCATTTGAAAAGAAACTCACTGGATTGTTCTCGAGCGGCCAGTTGTGGAATAGAGCTCTTTGTAAGTGGTAAAAATACCGGCAGCACATCGAGTTTGCATACACCTCTTGAGCCGGGGATTTTTTCCACTTTTACCCGCAGTGCAATTATGCCGGGCCCCATAGTGGTTCCGTCCAATGAGCCGTCACGCCAGAGGTAAAAGACGGTTTGTTCGTCATAAAGTGTGGCAATGGCAACGTCACTGGCTTCCTTGTCGGATAACAACAGCGTAACTGTTTCTAATTTTTTAGCACCGGCGGCACGAAGTAATTCGGCGATTTTATTCCACATTTGGTCCTGACCGAAACCAATTACAAATGAATTGGCATTGAATGCTTCGTAGCTGTTAAACTCCAGCACGTTTGTGTACAGTATTTGCCAGGCATTATCCAATGTGCTGATGTTCTTCGCCGGCATTTCGAAAATATAGATGTTGAAAGTTATTGTTTTTAGCCGGTCGTCGGGGTCTTTGGTGCCGGCAGTAGGGGCTAAATCCCCGATTTTGGTATGTTTCCAGATTGGCTCGTCTT
This sequence comes from uncultured Pirellulales bacterium, assembly GCA_964614315.1. Classification (GTDB taxonomy): domain Bacteria; phylum Planctomycetota; class Phycisphaerae; order Sedimentisphaerales; family Anaerobacaceae; genus CAZTKW01. Next base: position 11,788 of record CAZTKW010000033.1, on the reverse strand, counting down.
TTTTAGAACCGTTACAACCTGTGAGCAAAGCAACCATACAGCCCAAAACCATAATTTGGTAAAACCGAATCATAGAAAGAAGATTACCGATTCTGACCGGGACTGTCAAATGACAATTGACAATCGGCAGATGGTGATTTACAATTAGCCGACGAGTTGGGGAATAGTGTAATGGTAGCACGACTGACTCTGGATCAGTTAGTCGGGGTTCGAGTCCCTGTTCCCCAGTTATCCGGCAGGAAGAATTAATGCCGGATGCTTTTAATTCGGCGGTCTCAGCCACCTTTTCATTAAAATCTTTAAGAAAGATAACTATGAAAGTGATTTGTTTGAGCTTGCTGTTTATGATAAATTCCGGGAACTCGTATGTTGTGTAAATTGAATAAAGGGAAAAAATATGGCAAGACGGATAGAAAGAGATTTTTTTAAGATGATGGGGCTTATCGTGGTCCTGACAGGTTCGCTATTATTGCCATCGGCCTGTGCCAACAGAAAAGCTGCACTCGGCTGTGGCCGCGCAAGCCTGGTTGAGCCGGCAAAGCCCGGCTCTGCGCCGAATGAAAGTCCGGCTGGCCAATTACAGGCAAAAGCAATTGCAGGCAATATGAAGAGCTTTAAGATTGCCGTTGTTCAGCACGGCAGCCCCGTCGGGGATAAGGCAGGCAATCTTGAACAGATAATTTCATGGACAAACAAAGCCAAAAAAGCCGGCGCTAAATTGGTTTTGTTTCCCGAACTGAATATTACCGGCCATGCCGGCGACAAGGCTATGGTCCGAGAGGCTGAACCCGTCCCGGGAGGCCCCAGTATTGAGCGGTTGACGAAAATTGCAAAAGAGCTTGATATTTACATTTGTGCCGGAATCACAGAAGACGACCACTACATTCATTACAACACGCAGTTCATCGTAGGTCCGGAAGGTTTTATCGGCAAGCAGCGAAAAGTCCATTTGTCCGGTGATGAGTATTTCTATTTTCGCGGCGGAACCGAACTTCCTGTTTTTGAGCTTCCATTTGCCAGGGTCGGCATAATCATATGTTATGACAACCTCTTCCCGGAGATATCACGCTGCCTGGCGGTTAAGGGTGCTGAGGTTCTGTTGTGTCCTCACGCAGCCCGCTTCGGAGATTGGCCCGAGGACGCCGCTGGCAGATATAAAGCTGTTGATTCGAGAAAACAGCGATGGAGGCTGACTCAATCCTGCAGGGCATTCGACAATGCATGCTTCGTGGCGCTGTGCGATACCGCCGGTCGCTCGGCTATGGATATCAGTGGCGTTGAGGCCAATCATGCCGGCGGCTGCATAGTGGTTAATCCGCGAGGCGAAATTATAGCCGAATCAAGCACCAAAGATATCCGGGATGAAATGATTGTTGTCGAACTCGATGCCGAGATAATTGCCAAACGCCGCAGCAGTGCAGGTCTCAACTTGCACAGGAGAAGGCCGGAAGTGTTCAAAGTTCTCTCGGAACCGACGTTATAGCGAGTTTAATAATCGATTCTCAACTTTCGTTATCCTGGCTGACAGCGGTTTGACATTTCTGTTCTGTCTCCTCTGCAAACAAAGAACCATGTTCAAAATAATCAACCTCGGCTGTGCTTCGTTGCACCGCAGAACAAAAAAGAGTGAAAACCGGTGAGCATTGAAAAAAATCGCTTAAAAAGCGAAAATATATAATTGATGAACTCAAGTGATGTTGAAAAAAAACAACGCAGTGTTAAAATATGACATTTCCCTTTTTTCTAAGTTTAAATTGCATATAAAAGCGTAACTGTATGAGTTGTAAATTGTTAGTATGGAACTGTAGAGGACTTTGGCTTTTATTTGTTGCTCTTGGCATACTTTTTGCTAATCGTATGGATTAGCCTGATAGGGCGACGATATTGGGCGGACGTCCTAAACATAAACTTGGAGGAGGAATGGGTCCGCCCGATTTCAAAAAGTCCAAAATCTGGACTGTCGGACTAAAAAGCTTGACGGTGCTGGTTTTGTTAATATAAGAAGCGGGGTCGTGCCTGGAGGAGGAA
>CAZTKW010000033.1:8496-9750 GCA_964614315.1 uncultured Pirellulales bacterium | reverse complement strand
TGCGCTCTATCGTCCTGTCGGATATATACTGCAAAATCGCTGTCATACCTCAATCTTCGCCAAAGCTTTTTGTCCGGTTTTCACTACTCAATGACAGTTACAGACCTTATAATCGAATTTGTTATGCAGCATAGTATCTATAGGATTATTGATGCAAATTTCAATCGCGCCCGCGAGGCAATTCGCGTAATTGAGGAGTTTTGCAGGTTTGCTTTGAATTCGTCCTCTCTGACCGAGCGAGCAAAGCAGCTTCGCCACGAGATTTCAGCCTGCCTGGGCAATCTTGATGCCAGCCGGCTCATCTCAAGCAGAGATACGCTCGGCGATGTCGGTGTTGGCAAAATAGTTGAAAACCAGCTTCGACGCACAAGCCTGAAAGACTGTTTTACCGCCGGCTGCAAACGCCTTACCGAAGCCCTGCGTGTCCTTGCCGAAACGACTCAAACAATTAATCCTTCAACAGCCCGGAAAATTGAAGAACTAAGGTACGCAGCTTATACACTTGAAAAGGATATTATTACTTTCAGCGATACTTCTGAAAAATTCAAAACCGTCAGGCTGTACATAGTAATTACAAACAACTTGCCCGCCGAGGTAATATCTTTAACTCATCGCTGCGCAGCCGGCGGTGCTGACTGCATTCAACTGCGGGCAAAGGCTATGGCCGATGACCAGCTTTTAGCCCTTGCCGTCGAATTTGTGAAGATATGCAAAGACGCTGGAGTCCTCAGTGTAATAAATGACAGGGTCGATATTGCAGTTGCCGCAGGTGCTGATGGCGTTCATCTTGGACAAAATGATTTGCCTCTTGACCAGGCCCGCAAACTTCAATTGACTCCCTTGGTTGTGGGCAAAAGTACGCATTCACTTGAACAACTGCAAAAAACTTGTCTTGAACTTCCCACTTATGTGGGCCTTGGGCCTGTTTTTGCCACGCCCACGAAGCCGACCGCCGACCCTGTTGGCCTGGATTATGTAACTAAAGCCGTGGAGATGTTGGCCGATACAGGTATCGGTCACGTTGCTATTGGCGGTATAACGCCGGACAATGTTGAGACGGTTCTGAAAGCCGGCGCAAGAGCAATCGCTGTTTGCTCCGCCGTGACCGAGGCCACAGACCCGGCCGCTGCCTGCCGAAAATTAAAAGACAAAATCACCGCCTTCAACAAAGAGTAGTTTTCTTTCCATTTTTATGATGACACAATACTGCAGCCGATACTACGTAGGCTGTATAATGGAACAATAATTTACAGG
>CAZTKW010000033.1:4725-8486 GCA_964614315.1 uncultured Pirellulales bacterium | reverse complement strand
TGAGATAATTATGAACTCTAAATGCCGACTCAGTCGCAGGGATTTCCTTCACGGTTCACTGGTATGTTTTACCGGCTCGACGCTTATGAGCGGCTGTAAGTCAATGTGGCGGCAAAACGTGGTGGCTGAGCCCATGAGACCGTATGGGCCTGCCTCAACCTATGTACCGACAATCAAGGCGGCTTTTGTGCGGCGCAAGGAAGATTACGGTATGTGGTGGCCGGGTGCTATCTACGAGGAAAGCGGGAAAGAAGCGCAGCATACATACACCGCACAAATGACAAAGACAGCTAAAGAACTCGATGTGAAATTAGAGTTAAGGCCGGAGCCAATTTATAGTACAACCGAGGCCGATGCCTGGCTGGCGGAGGCCAGAACTGACCGAGTCGACGGGCTGATGCTGATAATGATGGACAGGCAGCAGCATTCCTGGCCTACTGCCTACAAGGCGGTCGACACCGGCATCCCGACGGTTGTTTTTTCGCCGCTCGGCACTTCGTTCACCACTAACACAGCCCCTCTGGCGGCCAAACCCGGTTGTGTTGTTTACTCAGCCGAACAATTCGACCAGGCTCTCTACGGTATGAAGATGCTCGAGGCCGGGGCGAAGATGCGTCGTGCCCGCTGTGTTGTCTTGAAAGGCGATAAGCGGTTTGATGAATCAATGTCTGGTTTGCCAATAACACTGCGACATATACCGGCAAAGACATATCTGGATGAATATCAAAGTATGGGTGTTACCGACGAGGTTCTGGCTATGGCCGAGGATTACCTGCGACGAGCTCGTCGATGCATTGACACAACCCAACGGGATGTCATCAACGGTGTCAAGGGTTATTTCGTTGCTCGCAGAATACTCGAACGTGAAAAGGCCGATGCCATCACGATGGATTGTCTGGGTACTTTGGCCGATAAAGAAGTTAGCCTGCCGTGTATAGCCTGGTCACGAATGAATGACGAGGGCATTCCAGCAGCATGTGAGGCTGACTACGGTGCTGTTGCATCGCATATTATCGTGCAATACTTGTTCGGCCGTCCCGGATTCCAGCAGGACCCTGTGGCTGATACCGTGCATAATGCAATTATCGGTGCTCATTGTTCAAGCCCGACGCGTTTGAACGGCTTCAACCAGCCGCCCGAGCCGTTCGATTTGATGCATCACCATGGTAACAGAGATGCGGTCCCACGTACTTTGTGGCGGAAGGGCCAGCGTATTACCTGCATTGATGCCGGTGATTGGCAGGACCAGACGAAGATACTCATCTCGGTCGGCACCGTACTGGAAAACATCAGTGTCCCGCCAAACGGCGGATGTGTGGTTTCTGTAAGGGTCCAATTCGACGGTGACCAGGACGTTCTGAATTTCCCGGGATTCCACCAGTTGTTTTTCTATGGTGATTATAAACGGCATCTCAGGGAATTCTGTCAGTTGTTCAGTCTCCAATGGCAGGTGGTTTGAAGATGAGGTCATGGCGATATGACAGCAGCTTCTCGCACTCTGGAAGAAAAAAACGTCGATTTTTGCAAAAAATAAACACTATGTAGCAGGGGGGATTTGACTAATTCGGGCGGGCTTTTCTACAAATTATCCACGGACAGAACAATTTTTTGGCAAATCATTATAAATTTTGAGGATTTTAGACATATAATTAATCCTAAAACCATACCGTAGGGTTTATTTTTAGAGAGCATTTTTGTCGAAAAACATAACCTCTTTGTTAAAAGCAGGTTAAGAGCTAATTGCCGCTCAGCCCCGGATAAATGCTGAACACCGTTACCTGAAAAAATGCAGGCTTCGATTGTTACCTTCAGGCCTGCTCAAAGAGGCTCAGATGCAGTTATCAACAGGTTATCCACAAGGATAAAGGCTGTTTGTGTCAAACCTGCCAAACGCTGTTTATAGAAATACAGCGGGAAATTATATTACGAAGAAAAAAACCAAAACTGTATAAGTCTTTGCTAATACTGACCATAAATAAAATGACAATCGCATAAAGTATTTTGTATTTTGGCAATTGTATTAAAGCTGTGAATCATTATTATATAGCGAACTTTAATGGAGATTAGCTATCGATGCAGCAGAAGAAACTAAGTAAAAGATTACAGGACAAATCCGGTTTTATTGTGGTTACTGAATTGACCGGCGGCCCAGGCTTTAATTTTGAACGGATTGAAAAGTTCCTCCGGACATATAAAGCTGCCGAGAGCTTGGCAACTCCGGAGACCTTCGATTTCGTCGGAGCCTCGGTTATCCCGGAGGGCTTTGATTTTGTCGGTATTACCCTGCCCCAAAATCCCGGCGGGCTGGCTAATATTATACCCGCTGATGTCCTTAGCCAGATAAAATTTAATGATTTATTGGGTGAGCTGGATTTTATACCCCACGTTACCTGTAAAGACCATAACGCCTATGGGATAGTCAGTTCTCTTGCCGGGTATAGAAAAATGGGTGTGGAGACCATTCTGGTCATGACTGGAGATAATCCCATAGAGGCCAAAGGCGTATTTGAACTGGATTCGATAGGATTGCTGCAGTTGATTAGAGATATGAACAACGAATCCTATATAAAGGCCGCCCCCGATGCCCTGGACAGCGTCCATCAGTTCTTTGCCGGTGCCGTTGTCTCACCCTTCAAATATACCGAGGCCTCACAGATACAGCAGTATTACAAGATGGAGAAAAAAATTGCCTGTGGCGCAAAATTCCTTGTTACCCAACTCGGATGGGACTGGAAAAAATCACTCGAACTCTTCAGGTACCTGGATGAAAACAATCTGGATGTACCGGTCATCGGCAACGTTTATCTTCTAAGCACTATTACCACTGCCCCAAGATTAATGCACGATGTCAAACTGCCCGGCTGCTTTGTTAGTGATGAGCTTATGGCGAACGTTTGTTCGGAAACAATCGATGAGCATATCGAAAGGGCGGCACAGCAGGTGGCTATGTTCAAAGCCATCGGCGCTGCCGGGGTCGATATAGGCGGTGTTAATGACTTCGAAATGTTCAACAGGATACTCAACAGGGCAGCAGAAATCGACGACTGGCAGCAGTATAAAGACAATCTCTGCTGGCCCAGGGAAAACGGCTTTTATTTATACGGAAAGACCGGCAAACCGGTTAAACTCTCAAAACATCACAAAAAATTCAAGCAAAGAGTCTTTAACTTTTTCCACCGTGCTGTTCTGGACCCCGAATACAAAGGCTTTGATTTATTCAAAAAAACAATGGCGGTTTTGGGAACTGAAAAAGGCTCGGGCGGTGTTTATAAATTGTTTAACGCTTCCGAAAAAGCCTTTAAATATTTGATGTTCGACTGTCAGGAATGCGGTGATTGCTACCTGCCGGAAAATTTCGGCCTCTGTACAATTGGCGGCTGTGAGAAAGGAATGAATAACGCTCCATGCGGCGATGCCACTGTAGATGGCTACTGCGGAAATAACCTTGAAAGAGTTTGTATCGGCGAGTTGATTTACAAGGCTGCTGCCGCTGAAAAAGGAGGCTTGAAACGCCTCAGGACAGCCATAAACAAACCGAGAAATCACGCTCTGGAGCATACTTCTTCCATACTGAATTATTTGTTTGGAAAGGACCATACGATGAAAAATCCACTGATTTCTATCGGCGAATCGGTCCACGCCTCGATTCCCAAGACCGGCATAATTATGAAGCAGTTGGCCGAACTCGGCCCTGATGCTTATTCGGCCCCCTCCGGACCCTTGAATTATATAAAGGCGCTGATTGAATCTCAGGTCGATGA
>CAZTKW010000033.1:0-4715 GCA_964614315.1 uncultured Pirellulales bacterium | reverse complement strand
GATTATATTGCGGTCAACGTTGATGCTTTTGGAGAAAGTGAGCCAAAGATTGCAGTTGATATGATGCTCGAATATGTCGGTCTGGTCAAAAGGTGGGGCAAGGGCGTGCCGATTTGTATCGACAGCAGCAATAACGATATTTTGACAGCCGGCTTGAAGCAGTGGTACAAAAACGGCGAAACCGTAAACCCGCCAATGGTAAATTCAGTCAAAGTTTACACAATGGACAGTTTGCTGCCGTTAAGGAAAGATTACGATTATGTTTTCATCGCCCTTTTGGTCAGTGAGGATAAACCCACCGGGCCGGGCGGCTCGCATTCGGTTGAGGAGTTGTATTCTTTGGCCGAGCAGATTTTTGTTGCGGCCGTGGATAGATACGGCTTTACCCCCGAACAAATATTCTTCGATTCGACGGTCTTTCCGCTGGCTATAGATATGCCGATGGAACCGGCAGTCCCGGGTTATACCTACCGTGCCTTTGAGACAATAAAGAAAATCAAAAGCGACCCTAAGTTCAAAGGGGTGCACTGTTCGCTCGGAGTAAGTAACAGCGTCCGTGATTTGCCGGGCAGAAGAATCGGCGTGTGCAGGGCCTATGTCGCAAAGGCGATGGAGTACGGCCTTGACGCTGCTATTGTAAACGTTGCACACAATTACGGCCTGATTGACCCCGCCCCCGAACTCGTTGAACTCGTCGATGCTTACGCAAAGATGGACGGCTCAAGTGAAAAAATGGACACCGCTATGAAACTGATGGGAAAATTCTGCCAGGAGAACAGAAAGCCTGCAAGGTAAAACCGCCCCTGACAGGCGGTAATACATTTTTTAATCTTGCCGGTTAAAGCTGCCTCTGTTAAAAGAGAGCTAAATTTGTGGAGTTAAACAATAATTTAGTTTAAAAGGGAGTAGAACCATGGCAGAAATTGACAAAAACCCGGAAGCTGCAGAAGATGTCGGCGGCGGTAATCAAGCGGAGCAAAAGGTCCGTGGTGAACAGGTGGAAATCAGCACAGAGGCCAGGAATATGGCTATGCTTTGTCATTTATTGGGAATTGCGGGATTTTTTGCCCCCTTGGTTATCTGGCTGAATGAAAAAGACAAGCATAAGTTTGTCAATGAACACGGGCTCGCAGCTATGAATTACCACATATCGATAATAATATACTACATAGCTTCGTGGATGCTCTGTTTTATTATTGTTGGATTCTTTATGCTCATTGCATTGGTGATTATGCACATAATTTTTGTAATTATGGGAGCAGTTAAGGCCGGCAAGGGTAAGCCTTGGCGATATCCGATAGCGATTCAGTTCCTTAAGTAAAATTTCAGCCGCTTATACAAATGTGAATTAAACCAATTGGCGTGTTTGTATGCGATTTGTTATCAAGGTATTGATTAGCGTCTGCATTATTGTTCTCTGCACACAGATAGGCCGTAAACTCCCCACGCTTGCCGGCCTGATTGCCGTTATGCCACTGACAGGCCTGATTGTCCTGCTGTGGTTATATACAGACAACCCGCAGAATTTCACCCTCATGACCCAATACTGCAAAGGTGCCTTGTGGGGAATCATCCCCAGCGTCCTGTTTTTCCTCGTCGCTTTTATATGCTTTCGAAAACATCTGCCGCTGTGGCTCGTCCTTTGCTCAGGCTTTGCAGTCTGGTTTATCGCTGCATTCGTGCACCAGTGGCTGTTGAATAAATCAGGTTGAGTGAAAACAAAAGAAGGAGTAATTTTATGAACTCTAAGATGGATAGACGCCGCTTTATCAAAACTCTTGGATTGGGAGCCGCTGCCCTAACCATACCACGCTCCTACTACTTGGCCTCGGAACGATGATTTTGTTAAGAAAAACACTAAAATAAACGAAAAAACACATCTTTTTGCCTTGACTCGTACGATAATCTTGTTTAGAGTACTTATTCCATTGTAAAACATTACAATCGAGACACTTACGGCGTTTTCGGAGCAGATCTAATGAAAAGCGACTTTACAAACAAATCTTTATTCTTCCCAGAAAAACTGGTCTTAATAACTATTCTTGTCGGCCTGACAGCCGCACCTGCACTGCTGTTGGCGATTGAAGTTACGCAAGCCGAGCGCCAGTCCGTCAGCGACCCGCCGGTCGAGACGGAAAGCCCCGAACTAAAACAGGCTAAAGAAGCCGCTCTGAAATCGATGGCGAAACTAAAGCAGGTTGTGGCCCAGGCAAAGGAACGCGGCATCGAAACGCTGTATGATGAGATTCCACTTATGCTGGGTAAACTGGCGTTTGATGTGCGATGGCAGATAGTCGAACACAAGCCGCTTCGCATGGGCTATGCTGAATATGTACACGACAAATGCCAACGGGCCATCGGGCATCTGCGCGACGTCATGGCAGGGCAATCGGCTGATCTGAAGGTGCCGCCGCACCCAGACTTTGCGAACCTGAAGCTGCAAGGTGCATATTACTGCGAGAATGGCCAGCCGCGTCTGCTGTTTTCCATGCAATATCACCGAACAGGTGAGTTGATTAAGTGGTTCTGCCCCGGCAACTATGCTGCGGGCCTGCCGGCTGTGGGTGCATCTCGCTATAATTTCAAAAATACACCCATCTGGGAAGCTTATCAGAAGTACCCCGAAACACACCGAGTGTACGACAATGGCTGGTGCGGCCACATCATTCGTGATAAATGGTCGCTGGGTGGCAGTGATATTTGCGTGATAAGTCTCGACAGCCCAAAAATGCAGGAAGCAATCGCAAAATCGATAGAAACATATGCACAGAAAATCAATCAACGCAGGACCGCACCCCTCTATCTGAACATGGGTTTTGAATATTCGTATGTCAACTACGAGAAGTATTCGCTGGACAAGTTCCGCACATGGCTAAAAAATAAGTATATATCCATCGGCAAACTCAACGCGGCCTGGAAGACTGAACTGGAAAGTTTTGCGAACGTGGATTTGCCGCCCCACTCACCGGGTAAACATGCGACAAACCCGGCTAAATACTATGACTGGGGCGACTTCAATCTATGGCGATTCACAGACTACATGGTATGGGCAAAACAACAAATGCGCAGGCACATACCCGAAATACCAACGACAACCGGCGGCGGAAACCCCTTCGGAGCTACCTTCTGGAAACAGGGAATAGACGAAGAATTTCTGGCAAACGCTGGTGTCTGTGATATATGGCTGTCAGAAACCGGCTCACGCGCGCAGGGTGTGACAAACGTAATGGACCTGCAGCGGTCACTCAAGCCCGGACAACTCATACTCGATCCCGAATATCACGCACTGGCCAATACCTGCTTTCTAATGTTCCTTCACGGCTGCGGAGTTATGGACTACTGGTGGTGGCCCGACGATAGAAATCAGTTCTACGCCGCATCAATGAAACATTCTCACAATCGCACGCTCCTGGACGTCGAAACTGTTATGCGAACAGCCCTGGATGTAAGGCGGCTGCCGAGATACATCGCCGCATTCCCAGCTGCCACACCAAAGCTTGTGCTGCTGTATCCTCGCGCTACGCTGATTCAGAAGTTTCAGTCCGCAAAAGGCCACGAAACACCGTTTTCTATAGAGACCGTGAAATGTTACGCCGCTGCTGCACGACTCGATACGCCGGTCGGCTTCGTGTCATCCAAGCAGGTACTTGACGAAACGCTTAAAAACTATGATGTACTGGCCATTACCGGCGCGCGATACGTCAAAGCTGATGTCTTCGCCCGTATCTTAGAATTCGTAAAAGCCGGTGGAACCCTTATCATCACGCCAACATCACTTATCGCTGACGAGTACAGCCGGCGCAGAAATTACCTTAGCCAACTGGGTATTGAGATTCTTTCGGAAGAACTGCCTGAGTTCATGGCAGCCGAAGCCAAACCCGGTACCGACCAGGGCCAGGGCGAACTTGACTTCATACAGGGCCCAATCGCAAAAACGCTGATAACCAAAGAACCAAAACGTCGCATTATTATCAGCGACAACACTAAACTGGCAGCGATACAACCTAAACTGGCCGCCGCGGGTGTATTGCAGACAGTCAAAGCATCACCGGCCTGGCGGATACTGGCGCGATATGCCCTGCAGAACGACCCGGCAGACAATCCAGCCATACTCGTTCGTTCGCTGGGCTCCGGCAGTATCTATTACCTCGCCGCACAACTTGAGCCGAACGATCAGCGCACGTTCTTCGACTATATCATGAATGAAGAAGAGCTAAACCGTCCGATTCGCGCCTTCGCAGCCGACGGCAGCTACCTAAATGGCGTCGAATCTCGAACCGTTGAGTTCGAAGACAGATACCTGACATACCTGCATAATATCAACGCTGAACCGGTGGACGTTGTTCTAAAGAGCGATAAGCAGATAAGTTCGATATACAACCTGAACAAGGGCGTGATGCTTGACAGCCAGAGCATAACCCTCGGCCCACAGGAAACACTGATTATGAAGATCGAAATGCGATAATGACAAGTATATCATTGTTTGTGGTGGCAATGGTGTAATTACGTATGCATACAATTTTGGCAGGTACGAAGTAACCAATGCACAGTGGAACGCTTTTACTACTTGGCTTCTTTTTGTAGACTTTCCTCAAGACGTTTGAGACGCTTTTCAAAATTCTCGTTCCACTCGTTTGAATGAACCATCAGCGTATTCACAGAAAGCATTTGAAGATTCAGTAAAGCCTTAAGTAGATGGATATTGTTCGGCTCTC
>CAZTKW010000032.1:6113-13511 GCA_964614315.1 uncultured Pirellulales bacterium | reverse complement strand
TCCGGGATAGATAGCTACGGTGTGCAAACGTCCCAGTAAATCAGTACAATCGAATAGAAGTTAAGAAAACCGAGAAGCACACACCTTGATAATAACCCCTCCACGTCAATTTTTTCTGTAACTTTTTTTGATTTTTCTTATATTTCCCTTGCAGCTTGATAGACTTTGTGGTATATACAAACTATAGCGGAGACGATTCACTCCCGAATTGTCGTCAGGGGGACCAGGCAAGGGGTTGCCACCCCCCCCGCTATAATAATAAAATATGCGCCCTCACTGGCTAAGGGCCGAATCTTGCGGGAATGTCAGTTGGCAATAAGACCTCCGCCATCGTTGTAGGCCATCGTAATAGGAAGTAAGACGTAGTCGTGCGTACCCCGCACCTACGCCAGGTTTATGCTGTAGCAGTAGCTTTCTGACCCTTCAGGAACTATAAGCATAATATCTGAGCTTGTACTTGCATAGACAGAGCTGGGGCGTTAGCGACTCCCCTAATGGTTAGATTTGCAAGGTGTCGATGCCGCAACTCACTCTCAAGGGTACGGTAAACGAAACACTCCTGAACATAGGGGTGTTTTCTACCTGCAATCTTCTCTAAGGGTAGCGGCCAGCACGGCCAGTACGGCCAGCACGGCCAGTACGGCCACTATAGATATAGCGGGAGTAAGGGAATATAAGGACAAGACATACAGTAAACAAGTACAAACAAGCAAAAACAAGCAAAAACAAGCAAAAACAAGCAAATCAAGCAAAACAAAAATCCCGATTTCAAGTCTCAACTAAATGAATTTTTAATTTTTCACCGATTCCGTTTTTTTTAGCAAAGAAACGGCAGGCATAGGCCAAATTAGCCGAAAAGCCGGTTATCCTGAAACCGGCCCTGCCTGCTTACGATTAAATTCAGGTCTTATCTACAGGAGATAGTATGAAACGTATTAAGCTAACACGAAACCAGTACACAGTCATTGACGACGCCGACTACGCCGAATTGATGAAACATAAGTGGTACGCCCAAGCTACAGGCTACGGATATACGGCGGTGCGGGATATCAGGGATGGCGGTAAACGAAGAAGGATATATATGCATAGGCAGATTAAAGAGACGCCGGACGGAATGGAGACTGACCACGCCAACCATAATACTTTGGATAACCGCAAGGCGAATTTACGAATATGTAGTCACGCCGAAAACCAACACAATACGAGGTCGCAAAAAGGTTCCAGCCGGTACAAAGGAGTAGGCTTTCATAAGGCAGTGAAAAAATGGCAAGCGTCCATAAGATTTAATAGCCGACTGCGTCACTTAGGCTACTTCACTTCCGAGACCGAAGCCGCCAAAGCATACGATGCCAAGGCAATTGAACTGTTCGGCGACTTTGCTTGTATGAACTTCTAAGCGGGTTACAGGCTTCCCTAAAACCTGCCTGGACATAGGTGCCCAACGTTGGACTTATGTTCTCCAGGCGGGTTTGGAGGCCTTCACAAGCGTTCTGTGTAAAGAACGCACACAGAAACAGAAAGAGACAAATGGATGCATTAAGAAACGTATTATTAGAGAAGACCAGCAGGAGACATCTTGAAGTTGCTTTTCGTAAAGCGATTCGAGAGAATCCTCTTAAATTCTACCGGGACATCGTATTACCGAGATTGCCGAAGATTAAGACACTGTCGCAGACGGCTGCTAACGGCAAGGTTATGACTCCCGCCGAGACGGTAATGGCTTTTGACAATGCCACCAGCCCCATTAGGGGGCACTTATGGCCGTTAGGGCACGTTGAGGCCAAAGACGTCAAGACAACTGCTGGTAACGCTTTAACAGAAGACAAGGTAAGGATGATACGTGACAAGTATGAGAAGGGCGACGACTCAGTAAGTTGCCGGACGCTGGCGAAAGAATATGGCGTGACTGCAATGTGTATCAGTGATATCACGAGCCGTAAGACCTGGAAGGACATATAATGATACCCCAGTTGAAATATCACCAACGACAGGCCGAGCTATGGTATTCGACGTGCCGTTTCGCCTATATTCCTTGTGGCCGACAGTCTGGTAAGACCGAGCTTGCCTTGCGAAGGCTTGTCAGATACTTGCCGATTAAGAAGAGTTGGCCTGACCCGCGCTATTTTTATGCTGCTCCGACGTTTTCGCAGGCCAAAAGGATAGCCTGGAAGCGATTACTGACTTTAATACCCGCTGACTGGATAGCTGTAGACGGAATAAGCAAGTCAGACCTGACGATAAATACTATTTTCGGTTCGGAACTTCGGGTGATAGGCCTTGACAAACCGCACCGCATAGAAGGTACACAGTTTGACGGTGGAATAATCGATGAAAACAGTGATATTAAGGCGGGAACCTTTGATTTGTCCATACTACCGGCCTTGACTTGGCGGAAAGGTTGGGTGTGGTTTACTGGCGTGCCGAAAAGGTTTGGAGTAGGTGCTGCTGAGTATAAGAAGCGATATGAAGCGGCTGTTAAGGGCGATTTGCCTGACTCTGAAGGCTTTTCCTGGCCGTCCAGTGATATAATTCCCCCCGATATGCTGAAATATGCACAGGACACAATGTCAGTACGTGATTTTAATGAACAGTTCAATGCTACCTGGTTGTCAACGCAGGGCGGTATCTTCTACGCTTTCGACAGAGACCATAATGTCCGGCCAGTGTGGTACAATCCTGACGAAAAGGTCTATATCGGAAGTGATTTTAATCTCAATCCGATGTCTTGGGTGATAGCCCACCTGAGAGACAGCGTTTTGGAAGTGTTCGATGAGATATTTTTACGCAATACTTCGACTCCAGCGGCCTTGAACACCTTATTGAGCAGATATGCGAACCATAAGGGGGGCTTTGCCTTATACGGCGATGCTACAGGCAAGGCCAGAAACAGGCTAAGTACCCTGACAGATTATACTGCTTTGGTCAATAACGTCCAGTTGAAGAGTCTTGGCAGGACATTTCACTATCCGAGAAGCAATCCATCGGTAGCTGACCGTTTCGCCAACACTAATGCGGCAATCTGCAACGGAGAAGGTAACAGAAGGTGCATAGTAAGTCCATCTTGTGTCCATCTGATAGACGACCTGGAGACACGGGCCTACAAGCCGAACACGCAGCAGGCAGGAGACCACGGAGACCAAGGACATTCCACGGATGCGTTGGGATATCTCTTGTACGGTCTGAATCCCCCAACAATTAACAGAACATCACGGTCAAGCGTGGTGGTTATCAGATAAACTTCACAGGACGTCTGTGGACGTCTGTCACGTGTAGTAAGGCCTAAGTGTGTCCCACGGGTAGGTAAAAGACGTTAAGGCCGTGACGGCAATCCTAAGCAATCCTAAGCAGTCTGGGTTAAAGATAAACTTCACAGGACGTCTGTGGACGTCTGTGGACGTCTGTCACGTGTAGTAAGGCCTAAGTGTGTCCCACGGGTAGGTAAAAGACGTTAAGGCCGTGACGGCAATCCTAAGCAATCCTAAGCAGTCTGGGTTAAAGACGTCGTTAAAGACGTCGTTAAAGACGTGTAAAGACGTGTAAAGACGTGCCAGCACGCCAGAAGCCATAGCATATATATTAAGGACATATAATGATAGCACTACCAACTAAAAAGCCTGACTTGAAAACTGTCACGGGTTCGCAGTCCTCTACGGCTATTTCAATACAGGTATCCGGGGGGAAAAGTGAAGAGCTTGACCGGACACTAAGGGAACGGGGAACCTACACAGCCTACAGGGGCTTACGGAGTGACCCGACTATCGCTTTAGGCAGGGGACTGCTGATATCTGGCATTTTAGCAGGGGCCTGGGGCGTTGAAGCAGATAAGGGGGCTAAAGAGGAGGCTATAGCGGCCATTAAGGGGCTATTGCCGATAAGGGAGCAGTTCCTGCAAACTGCTATAGGATATGGCGCGGTTGACTTCGGTTGGCAGGGCTATGAGAAAATCTTTTGTCTGAAGGGCGGTAGAATCGTCCTTGACCGGCTAAAGCCATTACTTCACGATTTATCGACGATATTGGTAGACGCCAAGGGCAATTTCAGGGGGTATCGACAGAGGACTGCTTCGTCGGACACGATAGACGTTCCGTTGGAGAAGGCATTACATATCGTTTTCGACGCAGAAGGCGGGAACCTATACGGGACTCCCTTGCTGGAGAACGTCCGGGCCACGGCTGAGATGTGGGACGACTGTAACGACGGGGCGAAAAAGTACGACAAGAAAATTGCAGGTTCTCATTTCGTAGTCCACTATCCGCCCGGAACCACAACGGTAAATGACGAAGTGCTTGAAAACAGTGTAGTTGCAAACCGTCTATTAGTGGCTTTGGAGAGTTCTGGGTCTATGGCCTTGCCGTCCACGACCGCCGAATATGTAGAAGAGCTTATAGGCAAGGACGTTTCTAAGCTATATCAGTGGGACATAACACTTTTGAGCGACGCCAGTCCAAGGCAGCCAAGTTTCATTGAGCGGCTGAAATACCTTGATAGCCTGAAGGTTCGTGGTATGATATTCCCGGAACGGGCAATAACGGAAGGTCAGTTCGGGACAAAGGCCGAATCAGAAGTTCATTTGGGGCTGGCTTTGGCGCAGATGGAGAAAATCGACAGGATTATTACTCGACAGCTTAACGACCAGCTTGTTAATCAGTTGCTATTACTCAATTTCGGCGACGACGCTGTTGGCAGTGTTCGACTGGTATCGAGTCCCTTAGTTGACAAGAGTGTTGAGTTCTTACAGGACTTATACGTTAAGGTCTTCAGTACTCCAGACGGTATTGACGTGGAAGCCTTGCGTGAACAGCTTTCAATTCCAAAACAGGAGACAAAACAGGAGGGAAAATGAAAAAGACGAAAAAGACGAACAAGACGAACAAGACGACAGAGAAACAAGTAGCACAGGTAGTGCGGGAGATTTTGGGCAAAGGTCGGGCAATACAAGACCTGATTCAAAAAATTTCTATTCAACTATTCAGTGATTCACCAGTACCAAGGAAAAAACAATGAAAACAAGTCAAATTAGGCAAATTGCAGTGATGGTAAAGGAAAATACAGCCCTGAGAAGGGAAAATGACCGTCTAAAAGCACTTTTGTCCATTTTGGAAGGTTCTGGAGGGCCAAGAAGACCAGAAAAGAAAAAAGGGCCGACAAGAAGGCCGAAGTTAAACGAAGTTAAACGAAGTTAAACACGGTCTATCAGGCCTACAAGGCAGAGGACAGATGATGGCTTTAACTGACGGGGATAAGGCGGAGTGTAAGGAAATAGCAAGGACAATTATAAAAGAAGTTCTGACTGAGCATATCAAGAGCTGTCCACACGGGAAAACCCTACTGGCAAGCAAGATGTTCTTGACGGGTATATGCGTTGGCAGCGGATTTGCAGGCGGGGGCTTAGCTTTAGGCGTTGCGAAGATTTTGTTTATGGCTACTTAGGACGTCCAGGACGCCCGTCACGGGCATAAGGGCCAGGAGGCCATAGATGTACCTATTGAGCGTTAAAATGGACCGGTGGAAGTCTGGACGTTCTGGCAGGCTATGCGGGGCATATATAGTTTAGCGAACGGATATTAAGATGAAAACATTAAAAAGGCAGGAGACTAAAAAGACGAAAAAGACGACAGAGATACCAGCAGTTCTTGGGAGTCCTTTTGTTCTTTATTCACAGCAGTTTCCTGCAACGGCCTTACAGTTATCGGGCCTGACTCGATATCGCAAGGAACTGATTAAGATTGGAAAGTTCGTCAAAGACTCTACCAAACAGTCTTTTGAAGTGACAGGTGAACTGATTGACCATTGGGTTAAGACTTTCGGGGAATATATGGCCAACGGCCTGAAGGTTCCTATACCTGCTGGCCACGAAAACGAACACGACGCAGAAAAGAATAAGGGCTGGGTGACTAAGCTGTTCAGGGAGAATAACGTCCTTGTCGGTATTTTGGAAATCCTGGACGAATCCTTGGTTTTGACAAACGATGTCAGCGTTTGCATTGTTGACCAAGTGATTGACGGCGAAGGCAGGAAGTATGAATTGCCTATTACCCACGTTGCCCTGACTCCGTCCCCGGTGATTCCGGGGCTGGGTGATTTTGTGAAACTTAGTTTAAGCGAAGAAAAAGGAAGTATTATGGACAAAAAGGAATTGAACGAATTGCTCGGCCTGGACGAAGGGTGCGACGATGAGGTAGTGCTGGCAGAGGTTAAAAGGCTGAAGGCCTTACCTGAACAGCCGAGTCTCAAAACAGTTGACCCGTTGCTTGCGAAGGTGGTTGCCGAGAACCGCACCGGTAAGGTGGAGACATTATTGTCTTCTGGCAAGATAACACCCGCCGTCAAAGACCTTATCGACAAGAAGTATATCGAGAGTAAGGCCTTGACGTTGTCTTTGTCTACGGGTATTGACGATGGTTTTGACCTGCTCATTGATATTCTCCAGAACAACAAGCCCCTTCCCCTTGGCGAAACTTCGGGATTGCAGGTAGTGGAGCTTGCCAATACTCGACAAGAGTCTACAAATGTGATTAAACAGGACGTAGACCGTCGCAGGGCTTTGGCAGGGCTGGATAACTAATAGGCTTAACGGCCAAATTTTTATTGTTAGGAGTAGTAATAATGAGTTCATTAGCAAATGTTAAACGCCTGGGCGATATCGTGAAATACGAAAGTCCTATGCAGATTTGTCGAGAAGAGTACGAAGTGACCAGGGTCCTTACTGCTGTAGAAGGCCTGGAAGTGGGTAGAGGTATGGATTTTGATGCTGCGGTTGCCGCCGTTCAGACTATTGGTTGTGCAATGGTAGCTGATGGTGGCACTTATCGTCTTGGCTTCAGAGGGATTTGGACAGCACCAATTGCTTGGAACGCCAATGCTGCTGCAATAAAAACAGCATTTGAGCTTATTAGTGGTGGTGTTGTTGTAACTGCTTCAGCGGCTTTTGCAAACGCTACAACCTTGACTTTTGCAAACACTGTTGGAAATATCCCTGAAGTGGTATGCGATGCCCGTCTCTTGACGGATGGTGGTCTATCAATGGTAGGTGATGTTGCTATTACTACCACCACTGTTGGTGAACTTGCAACAATGAAGATGGTTGCTGCTACCACGGCTAACATTGATTCCATTCTCCTGGAGCCTGTTTCGCTTGAGGAGCTTCAGAATGATAGCGGTGAAGCCTTGCGTCGTCCCTTCCTTGTCAGAGGCCCCGCTGTAGTCAACGCAACTGAAGTGACCGCACAGTGTGCGGCTGGCACGGTTGCTGACTGCATAACAGCCTTGGCGGCTTTAGGCATTGATGGTCGTGAAGAGTCTGCGTTCACTGAAGAGGGCACACCACGGGTGTAACCTTCTGGCCGCAAGTATATTGAAATTTAATTTTTGGAGATATAAAGATGTTACTTGATGTAT
>CAZTKW010000032.1:0-6103 GCA_964614315.1 uncultured Pirellulales bacterium | reverse complement strand
TAATGCCGACGCTTTCAGCGTTGTTGAACTTACCGATGCAATCAATCGAGTGCCTTATAAACCTTCCAAAATAGGTCAGATGGGCCTGTTTGAAACTAAGGGGGTTATGACCACGACTGTAGCTGTAGAGGAAAAAGACAGCGTTCTGTCTTTGATTCCCACGCAGGCACGGGGCACACCACCGGGCGTAGCGGCTTCTGAAACCCGTATTGTTAGAAACTTTGTTGTCCCCCACGTTCCCCTTGATGATGCTGTTATGGCAGATGAAGTCCAGGGCGTTCGGGCTTTCGGGAAACAGTCAGAGGTACAGGGTGTGGCACAGGTGGTCAACGATAAGATTGCAGCGATAAGGCAGTCTCACGAAGTGACCTTGGAGCACTTGCGATTAGGGGCCATAAAAGGTATAGTCCTTGACGCCGATGGTACTACTGTTATTCACAATCTCTTTACGGAGTTTGATGTTACTCCTGAAGCACCTGTTGCCGGCGGCCTGCTTGAATTTGACTTCACGGCTGCGACACCTCCTGTTAAGACTTCCTGCTTGCAGATTGTCAGGGCAATGGAAGAGAATCTCGGCGGTCTGGCTTACGACCATATTCACGCTTTTGTTGATGCTACCTTCTTTGATGGTCTTATCAATGAAGCTGGTGTTATTGCCAGCTATGCTCGCTGGGAAGACGGAAGAGCCTTGCGGGACGATATGCGTAGGGGCTTCACCTATGGTGGAATCACTTTTGAAGAGTATCGCGGTTCGGTCGGAGCGACTGCTTTCATACCGGACAACACGGCGTACTTTTTCCCTGTTGGTGTTCCTGGACTCTTCAAGACCTATTTTGCACCTGCTGATTATATCGAGACCGTCAATACTATCGGCCTGCCTTATTATGCTAAACAGGCTCGGATGGACTTTGACAAGGGTATCCTTTTGAATACTCAATCGAATCCTCTTTGTCTCTGTACCAGACCGATGACTCTTATGAGAGGCACTTCTGTCTAATGCAAGTTAATGACTTGGTATTTGAAGAGCAATTCCAGAACAGCACTTTGCGACCATACAACTGTTTAGTAGATATCGTCCGCGCCGAGACTGTAGAAACGGGGATAGGTCAAAAAGAAGTATTAACGACCCTTATCTCAGGTGTAGCCTGTACTATCAGGTGGAAGTCTGGGATGGAGAAGATAATGTCAAACAAGACGACCTATTATCTTGATGCCACTTTAAGTTGCCGGCAACAGGCAGCAGATATCACAACGAACGACAGAGTGCTGTTCAACGGGGACTACTTTGAGATACTCGATGTCAGAGATTTTCATAACTTGAACAAGGTTCTCAGTATTGACATAAGGAGAATCCAGTGACAGATTTATTTCAAGCACTTAGGACTAAGTATCTGTCAAGCGGGTTATCGGGCAAGATATCAGACTTATACAACACAGAGGCACCGGCGAACGCAGTATATCCTTATGGCGTTATGCAGCTTGTTTCTACCATCCCAGACAACCTTGCGTCCGATAAGTTTTACATCGAGAATAGCCTTATCCAGTTCAATCTGTTTGATAACTCTGAGACAATGGGCGAACTATTAGAAGCCTATACGTCCTTGCTGGCAGCCTTTGACTTCGCTGACCTTATATTTACCAACAGTTCGGCGAAGTCTTGTGTGCGTATCTCTACGATGCAGACAAAGATTGAAGGCGTCTGGCAAATTAACATAGTCTATCGGATCCGTTCGGAGCCAACTTAATGTTAATCTGGCACGGCAAGAAGGTTATGAAGTCCCTTGAAGGCAAGTCTCCTGGCATTAAGAAACATATCGCTGAAGTCATTGCCGAAAACGCACGACAGATAGTCCCTGTTAAGACGGGAACACTGAAGTCTACTATCAAAGTGACCGGTGGAGACACTGTTGTTGCTGGAGGCAATAAAGCACCTTATGCGGGTGCAGTAGAGTATGGAACGTCCAAGAGGGCGGCACAACCTTATATTCGTCCGGCCATTGAACGGCTGACAGATGCGGATATAAAAAACAGTATTAGCTAATTTTAATTAAGGAATAAAGATATGAGCGTCCAGTCAGCAGTTGGGTTGGCGACGGCAGGTGATTTAATCACCTATGAAATCAGAACTTGTACCAGGAACCGTAGTTCGGACAATAAGTCCTATGTGTCGTCCTTGACGGCTGGCAAGACTTACAGGGAACACGGGCCGCTTGATGCTACTTGGGATATTTCGCTATATGCGAAGTCCGGTGAATTGGATATCCCCGATGCTCTGGAGACCGGGAAAACACTTTCCGTCCAGATGCCAGCGGGGGCAAGCACTGAGGTTATGATTATTGATTCCAGTGCTTTGGAAGTGGATATTGAAGGCGGAGAGATTATCGGAATCAGTCTTACCTGTTCTGCTGTCAATGCTAACTCTTATCCGGGTGTGGTTGTTTAATTACTGTTTGCTTTCCTCCTCCTCCAGTGCGTGAGGTTGGATACGAAATTACAATCTCACGCACTATTTTTAGAAAAGGAATATGATTATGGCAATGCATAATGTAGCTGTTAGTGCGGTGGTTGCTCTTGCGCTTACAGGGGACAACAGCGGCGAAGCTGGGGCCGACTTAGGGACTTGTAAGGATTCAGTGAATATCTCCAGGGGATTGTCGTACACTGACGGTTCTGGTAGTGACCAGTGTGATGTTTTCTGGCACGACGAATTAGCTGTTACAACTGGTGATAAACCAGACCTGAACGGAGCTGTCTTTGGCTTGAAGGATTCATTTGGGGAATCAGTAGCTATGGACCACCTGAAGGTTCTGTTTATTCACAACAAAACTGGCGGGGAACTTCTTGTCGGTGGTGGTGGAGCTAATTCCGTAGCTTTATTCGATGACGTATCGGATATTCTGGCAATGCCCGATGGTTCTCAGTTCTTGATGGTTTTTCCGGGCGATGGCCTTGATGTAAGCGTCAACGACGAACTTATGTTTGCTCACGCTGTTGGTGGTGCGCAGGCTGTCGAGATTATAGTTGCCGGAACCAGGTAACGAATATGAACCAGATAATAGGCTACTCACGGCCTTTTAAGGCAGGGCGAAGGGTTTATCTTGTTTCGTATGTAAGTATATCCGAATGGCAAACTTACAACAGCTTAGCGAAGCGGGACGAATCCTTAGCCTTGCTTGAACTGGTCTATTATAGTCTCCATAGGGGCGATGCTGGGATAACCCGGAAACAGGTTAAGAAGTTGCTACGTCGGCACGTGGAACTATGTTATCCCCTGATAGAGCTTATCTGTGAAATTAGCGTACCGGTACTAAAAGGTCAAAAGAAGATGGTCGATGAATCCCCGGCGATAAACAATGGGACTGACGAACAAGACGAAAAAAACGCTGAACGGAATCTCAAAACTGTCTACAGGCTAATGAGTAAGCAATACGGCTGGACTCCACAACAGATTAGTGAGATGTCCCCTGCGCAGATTTACACTTATCAAATGTCCGGCAAGGACGGTTCTGGTATCGAAAAGATGTCCGGGGCCGAGTACCAGTCTTTTAGGGCGCAAAGGAACTTAGGCATAGCAAAAAGGACACAAAATGCTCAAAGAAAAATTAGCTGAATTGCTTGTTGAAGTTAAGACTAAGCTGTCCCCGTTGCAGTCTGGTCTTGCTAAGGCTAACGCTATGGTCAAGCGGGGTATGAAGTCTATGGCCAAGTGGGCTAAGCGCGGGGCTGTGGCTATAGGTGTGGGCCTGGTAGCAGCTATGACCTATGCGGCTAAGGCAGCAGGAATACAGGAACAAGCTGAAGTAGACCTGGCAGCAGCCTTGCGTTCAACTGGAGATGCCACCGGAAAGAATCTAAAATCCCTGAAGGAATATGCAACTGAATTACAAAGAGCTACTACCTACGGTGACGAAGAAATCCTTACCCAAATGGCTTATGGTAAGAATCTTGGCATAACAACTGATAGGCTCAAGGATGCAACAAAGGCAGCTATGGGATTAGCGGCAAGGTATAAGTTAGACCTACAGGCGGCAATGATGCTTGTTGGCCGGGCTTCTCAGGGCCAAACTCAGATGCTTACCCGGTACGGCATTGTTCTGGATGAGACCTTATCTCCACAGGAAAAGTTTAACGAACTCTTGAGAATTGGAGCAGAAAATTTTGGGTTAGCAGAAGCAAGGGCAGATACTTTTTTAGGTCAGTTGACAAAGCTCAGAGGTGTAATTACGGATGTAGTTTTCGAGACACTGGGTAAGCCCCTTCTGGCAGAGCTAAAACCTGCTATAGAATCTTTGAGGCTATGGTTTATAGATAATCAAAAGTTGATTGCCATCAAAATAAATGAGTATTATGACAAGGTAGCAGAAGCTCTCAAAAAAGTCCGAGATAATTTTAATGCTCTTAAAGCAGTTGTAAAGTGGAGTAGTGTGGTATTTGCCGTAGGGGTTTTGGTAAATTTTATTCAAAAACTATGGTCAGTTGTAACCGTCGCAGGGGCAGTTGTAAGTACACTGGGGACATTTTTAGTGGCCGCGACAGGGGTGGCCATAAGGATGTCCTTGGCAGTGACGGAATGGGCAACTGAAACCGTTAGGGGAATAAAAGAGATAATAAAATACTTCACAAGGTATGTTCAGGCTTTGCGCTGGATGGCAAAACTGGAGAAGAGAGGCTCCCCTTTCGCGGAACCGATTAAGCACCTTAGACGCCTGGTAAATATAGGGGCAAAGGCCGAGGCAGTGATGGTTGGATGGAAACTTGCCATACTTGGATTTTGGGCGGCAGCTCTTAAACTTATTCACCTTCACGGTAGCAGGGGGTGGCAGTCTTTGAAATACTGGTGGGAGGGTAGAAAACTTAGTAAACCTCCGTCAGCAAAAGAACGTAGAGACTTCTTTGAAGAACACGGCCACTTTGAGCGGATGAAGGAAATAAAACGGAGGAAAAAAGAGGCAAAAGCATTAGCGGAGTTAGCTGAACGGTCAAGAAAAAGAGCACGGCCCAAAACAGAAGTAGAGAGAGAAACAGTAGAAGAGCGACTTAAAAAAGAGGCCGATGCTTGGAGATATTGGAAAAAAGTTTTATCCGATATGCACACAGCTTATGACGAACTGGGGGGGGATAGAAATAAACAGCATACGATTGAAATGGTTCAGTTGCGTATGCGGGCTAAGGAAATCGCAAAAATAACAGGCCTTCGCTGGAAAGACGTTGTCGCATTACTGGCGGCCAAAAGAGCTAAAGAAGAGATAGAAGGTAAGGGGATTGAAGAGGCAACCGATGTAGCCAGGATTGGCTTTGTTGGAATCAAAGACGCCTGGAAGCAGATTGCCAGCGGGTCTAAGAGAACCGAAGAGAAGCAGTTAGCAGAACTGCAAAAGCAAACGGAGATTGACAGGCTGAGAAACGAATTGCTTGAAAAACTCTTAGGACAAGGTAGTGGTGGTGGTGGTGGAGTTGACTACTAATGAATTTTAAGGAAATCAAGATATGGGCGTAAGGATAGTGCCAAACCGCTTATCGGTAAGTTTTGAAGAGCTGGACGGTTCGCCTACGGAGAGTATATCGACACGCTGGGAGGGCTTTAATGTTAATAGGGTTTTCAAAGTTGCGTCAAGTAGCCGGATGCAGCTTATCAAAGAACTTCTGGGATATAGGGAAACTGTTGGTATCAATGTCGTAATTCATTTACCGCATAAGTACCTATATATATCGAGCTACCTGGAGGCAGTTTCTGCAACGACCAAACCTTTTGGTGTAATATCACCTGACGTAGGGGACGCAAGGTTCGCTGTATATCCCTTCAGTATCGTCACTGTGACGTACCGAGTACCACAACATAAATTAGCAGAGGCCTACGGAGGTATGATATCGGTGACAGAAACGGTTCAGCCTACTACAGAGTTTTTAACCGTCTCTGAACAGAAGCTCTACTGGGACAATACACAAACAGAAGGGCTAACTTCAATGGATGCTCCAGGGTTCCTTATCCATTCAATGGATTGGACTTATCGTATTCGTAACGCCCTCTCTGTTCCTGCTGGAGTTTGGGGATATCCAGGCTATATAAACTCAACTGCTGTAAGGTCAAGCTCGTTGAATCTTA
>CAZTKW010000031.1:7018-13566 GCA_964614315.1 uncultured Pirellulales bacterium | reverse complement strand
ATTCAACTAGATCCCGCAGACATTGTTTCGCCAAACCAATAATTCGTGAATCGTAATGCGAGAAACGAATTCAATACAGGATATAATTGACGAAACACAAGACACAATACTTACACTTCAAGTCGGCGGTTCAATCAAAGAACGTCGTGTCGATAAATATCTCCACGGTCGATTCAGCAACTACAGTCGGGTTATGCTCCAGGAGGTAATAAAAGCCGGCTTCGTTAAAGTCAACGGCAAAGTGGTCAAACCCAGCTTCAAGCTAAGCCCGGACGATAAAATAGAATTGACACTTCCGCAACTTCCGAGCAAAGAAATTATGCCCGAAAATATACCGCTGAATATCATATACGAAGACGATGATATCATCGTGCTCAACAAGCAGGCTGATATAATTGTTCATCCAGCCCGCGGCAATACCCATGGCACGCTGGTAAATGCTCTTGTTTTTTACTCTGATAAGCTATCGAGCGGCTTGAGTGAGACGGTCCAAAGGGAAAAAGAGAAATTCGAGAACACCGGTGAATTTCGGCCGGGAATTATACATCGACTCGACAAAAATACCACAGGCGTTATGGTTGTTGCCAAGAACGACTTCGCCCAGTGGAAAATCGCCAAACAATTCCAGGACCGTCAGACAAAAAAAAACTACCTTGCTATCGTCCATGGAACGCCGGAACTGACCGCTGACCGAATAAACATGCCGTTAGGTACCCACCCAAAAATGCGCGAAAAATACGCTATACGCCCGGAAAGCGGTAAAGAAGCTGTCACTTTTTATGAAGTTTTAGAAGAATTTCGTGGTTTTTCCCTGTTAAAACTAAGCCCCAGGACCGGAAGAACGCACCAGATACGCGTCCATCTTTCGTATATTAAACACGCAGTTGTAGCTGATGATATGTATGGCGGCAAGCTGGTTTATCCCTGGCAACTGCAGGACGGCGAACCAGCAGTGCAAGAGCCGGTTATAGCCCGCGTTGCGCTGCACGCCCATACACTGGAATTTAAACATCCCACAACCAAAAAACAGGTGACATTTGAAGCGCCCTTACCGGAAGATATGCAAAACCTGCTCGATATGCTCAGAAAATACCGAAAAGGATGATAATTATTGATAACTTGAGCATGCAGAAATTTACTATTGGAAAAGGGGGTAGGATTCGTGAGTAACAGTCAAAAATAAATCGATTCACTCCTGTGGTAGTTTTGCCAAGTCTGCATCGGAGCCGGCAACCATTAGAATATCGTCCTTATAGATGACTGTGTTGGGCATAGGGACATTTATAATCGCGCCTTTTTCACTCTTTTTGCCCTTGCTGTGTTCATCCCTCTTAATAGCAACCAGGTTGACGTTGTATTTCTGTCTCAACTGCAAATCCATAACGGTTTTGTCGTCGAAACTCGAAGGTGATTTTATTCGGGCCAGACTGTAACCCGGTGCAAAATCAATTTTTTCTCCGATTTGCGGTGCGATAAGTTTATACGCCCATCTTTGAGCCGACTCTATTTCAGGATAAATGACTTCGGTAGCTCCCACTTTTGAAAAAACCTCACCTGCGATGAGGTTCTCGGCCCTTGCGTATATCTGCTCTATACCCATCTGTTTGAGATTGACCACCGTCAGAATCGCTGACTCAAAACCCCGCCCGCGCTGACCTATACCAATGATAGCAACATCAACTTTATCCACGCCTTGAGCCTTAAGCGCTTCTTCGTCGGTGCTGTCGAGCCGAACACAGTGGCTGACCTGGTCCCGAATTGAGTCTATTACATCTCTGTCTTTATCAATTGCAATGACCTCAGTTCCACTCATCGCCAGAGCAATAGCCAGCTTATGACCGAATCGTCCTAATCCTATTACAGCAAATTGCTTCATAGTTTTACTCCCGCATTTAGTATTGCATAATGCACGACGAATTAACCGACAATTATCGCTTCATCCGGATAATTATAACGAACCGGCTTCAAGTTAAATGTTAGCGCCGCCAGCAGCGTTAATGGCCCGAGTCTTCCGATAAGCATAACCGCAATAATAATCAATTTCCCGGCAGTTGTCAAAGAACCGGTTATGCCGGTTGTCAGACCCACAGTTCCTAATGCAGAACCTGCCTCGAACATAATTTCCGACATTGTAAAGCCGTTTGCATTTTCCGTAATACTAAGCGCCAGGGCGGCTCCAAACAAAACCACAACAAAAAGCAGTGTAACAGTGATTGCCCTGCCAACGACGACTAATCGAATCGAACGCTTAAATATTTCAACTTCCCCCCTTTTTCTCAGGGCTGCAACAGCGGTTATTATTACGACAGCCAATGTTACGGTTTTGATTCCTCCAGCAGTCGAGCCGGGTGAACCGCCAATGAACATAAGCAAAATCAAAATAAGTCTGCTCGAAGCCGACATTTTCGCCACATCAACGGTATTAAAACCAGCTGTCCTGGCCGTAACCGACTGAAAAAATGCTTCGAGAATACCCGGTTTGGGGGCAGGACTACCGCCGCCTGCGTAACGCTCAAACAAGAGAATGGTCAATGTTCCCAAAATTATCAAAACAAAGCTTACGCTGAGCACAATCTTAGTTTGCAGCCGCATCCTCTTTGGTGCTTCTCTTAAAAAATGACGGCGCTCGTCAAACCTATTTTTTAAAAAACGCTTTACCTTATCAGTAGT
The DNA here is from genome assembly GCA_964614315.1 of uncultured Pirellulales bacterium. Classification (GTDB taxonomy): domain Bacteria; phylum Planctomycetota; class Phycisphaerae; order Sedimentisphaerales; family Anaerobacaceae; genus CAZTKW01. The sequence continues at coordinate 10,896 of CAZTKW010000031.1, read as the reverse complement.
AATATTGCTCAAATCATAAAGAACGCTAAAGCCAAGCCCCCCTAAGATTATCAGCGGACAAAGAACCACATATATCTGGGGTCTTCTATTGTAGCTAATAAGACTATCACTGAACAAACTGAAGCCAGCATTACAAAAAGCGCTAATTGAATGAAATATGCTGCAAAACCACTGTTGATGAACGTTATCGACACGGCCGGATACATCATCCCACATTCCGAACATACTGACTGCCCCGATGGCTTCGATAAATATCGTCCCGACAAAAATAAAAACTATCATATGGCCTATTCGGCTAAGAGTGTTGGCGCTTAGTAAGTCCTGCATTGCCACTTCTTCGCGCAAGCTCAGCGCCTGTCCTAACAATAATGCAATAACCGCCCCAAACACAACTATACCAAGCCCGCCAAGCTGAATAAGCGTCAGGATTATCAACTGTCCCATTAAGCTAAAATCCTCACCGGTGTCTTTAACAATAAGACCTGTAACACAGGTAGCGCTGGTAGCGGTAAAAAGAGCATCAACAAAGCTTATATTCTCAGTAGCAGACGACCTCGGCAGCCACAGGGCCCCGGCGCCGGCAATTATCAAAACAAGAAAACTTGTGATTAATGTCTGCGTTGGATTTTTGCCCGAAGCCGCCATATTTACACTGGTTTTGCAAAGTTTCTTAATAACCTGCAATACCAGATAAATACCCACTGCAAAATGTCGAACTATTGCAGGGTCGGTTTTAGCAAACCAGCGTCCGGCTCCGAAGAAAGCTGTTACAAGTGCAATTAAAAGTGGTATCTCTAACCAGTTGGCCCGCCAGAATTCAGCTTTTGAAACCGCGTTAAACAGCCGAATAAGTTTTTCAATAACAAAAACACAGAGCAAAATCGTCTGAACGATATATAAAAAACTAATCGGTAGTAAGGGTGCATCAAAGCCAAACAGCAAAGCAAAAGACGCCGTCACTACTGCCGCCGTCAGAACGTTCACGCCGATTAAAATCTTCTCCAGCTTTTTGTTTTTATAGTGTATAAGCATAATTTAATTTACGACTTACCAAACTTTATTGATGATTGTAAAAATAAAATCTAAAACCGTAAATCCAAAATCGGAAATTATTTATGCCACATCAGCCAATCCAAGCGAGTCTCCAAATTTAGCCAGCAGCGCCCGGCGGATATTTTTGTGTTCGGGCTTTGTCAGCATCGGGTCCTCTGAAACCAGTTCGAAAGCGTTTTTTCTGGCCATAACCAGCAGTTCATAGTCATCAATTATATTGGCTATTTTCAAATCAGGCAGGCCGTGCTGCCTTGTGCTGAATAATTCGCCCGGTCCACGCAATCTAAGGTCATACTCAGCTATTTGGAAACCGTCATTGCTTCTGGTCATTATATCGAGCCTGCTCTTTGCTGTTTCACTGTCTGTATCGGCGAACAAAAAACAATATGATTTAGCCTCACCTCTTCCGATACGCCCCCGCAGCTGATGCAACTGTGCCATTCCGAATCTGTCCGCTCCTTCTATAACCATTATAGTTGCGTTAGGCACATCCACACCCACCTCTATGACAACGGTAGAGACCAATACATCGATTTTACCCTTTCGAAATTCACCCATAATCTGCTGCTTTTTTGCCGACGGCATCTGGCCGTGCAGCAGCTTTACGGTAAACTCAGGAAAAACTTCCATACTAAGCTTACGCCATTCGTCGGTGGCCGCCTTGATATCACCGTTTGCCTCAACTGCTGTAATTCGTGGATAGACAAAGTATGCCTGTTTTTTTGCCTTTAGGCGTTCACGAATGAATTCTCTGGCTTTCCGCTGGTCACTTCTATCAACCCAGCGGGTTATAATGGCGCCTCTGCCGGGTGGAGAGTTTTTGATAATGGAAACATCCAAATCACCGAAAGCGGTCATCGCCAGCGTACGAGGGATGGGCGTGGCTGTCATAACAAGACAATGCGGAGTAGTCTGTTTGCGCAATTGTGCCCGTTGATGAACTCCGAATTTATGTTGTTCGTCAATTACAACCAGCCCAAGTTTGGCAAATTCTATATCTTCCTGTAAAAGCGCCACTGTTCCGACGATAATATTAATGTCGCCGCTCTTTATTTGCTTCAGAAGTTCAGTTCTTTTTTTGCCGGTCAATCCTCCTGTTATCAATACTCTTTTAACTTTGCTGTTTTTTAGATATCTTTCCATGCTTATAAAATGCTGACCGGCCAGAATCTCCGTCGGTGCCATAATCGCAACCTGCATTTTATTGGCAACCGCCAGCAGAGCCGCATAAAGCGCCACAACCGTCTTGCCCGAGCCGACATCACCCTGCAGAAGCCGGTTCATCGGTTCACTTTCTTTCATATCGACCACAATTTCATCAATCACATTATCCTGGTCTTCTGTAAGCAAAAACGGAAACCGTTTTCGGATTCTATGGTCTATTTCATCATTGCAAATGCACGGCACTGCCGCCGAAAAATGTTGTAATTTGTACCGCCGAAGCGCCAAACCCAACTGCATCAAAAATAATTCGTCATATTTTAATCTGCGTTTTGCTTTGGCTAATTTTTCTTCATCGGGCGGTAAATGTATCCATCCAAAGGCCTCTTTTCTGTTGATAAGCTGCCTTTCTTTAAGAAATCTTTTTTCATAAAACTCATCCACCAACTCATCCAGATTATCCAGTACCGGCCGGATTATTTTCTTGATTTGCCCGCTGCTTAATTTCGCAGAAGCAGGATAAACTCCACCGCTGAAATATTCGTCCGGCTGTGAACATCCCTCCTCGAGTATCAAAAATTTCGGGTTGGTCATTTGAAGCTGATACTTATACAAAGAGACCTTGCCGGAAGCTACTATTATCTGCCCGGGCTTTAACTTATCGCGAAGAAAACCGCCGTGAAACCACACAATTCTGCAAATCCCTGTATCATCGGAAAGCTGGGCTTCAAAGATTGCCGGCCGACGGAAACTTTGATAATCTGTCGACTCAACCAAGCCGACAACAGTAACAGTTGAGTTCTTTTTGATTCGATTTATTTTTATCGGTTCAGGTGTAAAATTCCAGTCCCGAGGAAAATATTCTAACAAATCGCCCACTGTCTCGACGCCTAACTGTGCAAAGACCCTGGCCTTGCTCGGTCCGACGCCCTTGAGGTATTGAACCGGCATTAACAGGTTATATTTATTCTGTGATTTACCGCTTTCTTTGGTTATCTTTGTTTCAATCACCATCACCGTATTTGTTTTTGCATTAATGATATTACACTATTGCTCAAAGCCGTATTCCCCGAACAGTTTAACAAAGCGGACTTCGCATATTGTTCTTTTTAGAATTTTTTCTTTTTTCTTTTCCCAGACCACCAGTTCCTGTACTCCCCCACAACCAACAGGCCCAACCATCAAGCCGCCTTCAGCAAGCTGGTCCACCAAAGGTTTCGGCATTGTCGGTGCCGTAGCGGTAAAAATAATTCTGTCAAAAGACCTTTGTTCCGGCCAGCCGCAACTGCCATCACCCACATAAAACTCCACATTACTGATGCCTAACCTGCCCAAAACCGCTTGGGCAGACTCAGACAACTGGCCGATTCTGTCTATCGTATAAACCTTTTTTGCCAGCTTGCTCAGAATTGCCGTTTGGTATCCGCTTCCGGTCCCGATTTCCAGGATTTCACAATAATTGTTAAGCCGCAGTTCCTGTGTCATCAGGGCAACGATAAAGGGCTGAGAGATAGTTTGTCCCATCCCGATAGGCAAAGGCCCGTCGGCATAGGCCTGAGATTGATACGCCGACGGCACAAATTCTTCCCGATGAATCTCTCTCATAACCTTTATGACACCCGGGTCGGTTATACCCCGGCCTTTCAGGTCACAATCAATCATCC
>CAZTKW010000031.1:0-7008 GCA_964614315.1 uncultured Pirellulales bacterium | reverse complement strand
CGCCGAGCTTCAACGAAATTATCTTTATTTCCGTCGCTGTGCATAGCAATAATAATCGTCTTTTAACCGCTCTTTTGCAAATCAATTTTGCATAGAGATTAAGTTGCTATTGTGCTGCCGAGTGATAAAATATCGTAAAAACACGGCAAATAACCCAATTTCAGATAATTTTAAGGAGTGTGAGAAATGAAAACCAAAAAGTTTCTTTTCTACCTGTTAGCTGTGATTTTAGGCGGCTGCATACCTTCATTGAATTCACTTTTTACTGAAAACGAGCTTATTTTCGAAGAAAAGTTATTAGGCACGTGGGCTGAAGATGACTCAAAGGAAACCTGGCAATTCAAGAAAGGCTCCGATGACCCTAACGAAAAGTTTTATGAAATGACCTACACCGACTCAAATGGCAAAGGCGTATTTTTTGCCGGCTTAGGAAAAATAAATGATGTGATGTTTCTTAATATCTATCCGCACGAGCCGGAATTAGACAAGACAAATGACTTTTATAAATTTCATATTTTACGTGTCCACACCTTTATGAAAATAGAGCAAATCGAGCCAACCTTGAAAATGGCAATGATGAATCCAGACACAATGAAAGAAATGCTTGAAAAAGACCCAAACATTATAAAGCACGAAATGATTGAAGACGGCGACCGTATCCTGTTGACCGCTTCTACGGAACAGCTCCAACTCTTTATGAAGAAACATATGAATGAAGAGGACCTGTTTGGTGACACATCCGAGTTAAAACGACTGACACCGAAGGAACCTAATGACGCTAACAACATCGAAACCAACGACAGCTAAAAGGAAAAAGCCTGATGTCGATTAATCTGGAACTGCCTAAAAAGCCCGGTCTTTTCATAACCGGAACTGACACCGGCGTCGGCAAAACATTAATAGCCGGCGCCATTGCCAGAATTCTGACCGAAACGAGTATAAACGTTGGGGTCTTCAAACCGATTGCAACCGGCTGCCATCGCAGTTGGGATGGGCCGACCAGTTACGATACCGAATTTCTGGCTTATTGTGCAAACAGCGAACTTCCCGTTTCAACGATAACCCCCATCAGCTACCTTACCTGTGCAGTGCCCGTTGTCAGCGCCGCCTATGATAAATCTGTTATAAATTTCGATAAGATTGCAACAGCCTACAAAAAGATATGTCAGGACAGTGAAATAGTTATCGTCGAGGGTATCGGTGGTGTGCGTGTGCCGTTAACAGTAGAGTTCGACCTGCTGGATTTGGCGGTAGAATTCGACTTGCCTGTGGTTATAGTTGCCCGCCTAAATCCGGGAACGATAAATCATACACTTATGACGATTGACTGTGTTCGTGCGGCAAAGCTTAAAATCGCCGGTATAGTCATTAACGGCTATGACGGCACCAAGGTGGAAATTGCTGAAGATACTGCTGAGCAGGTAATAGCTCAATATGGAGGCGTAAAAATCCTTTCGGTTGTACCTTTCGACGAAACCGTCAATATCGAAGCTCCTTGTCTTGGAGAGGTAATTGTCGATTCACTGACCGACTGTGACTGGTGCAAATTGAGCCAGCTATAATTTATTCACCCCGTTCTCTCGCCGTTGAATTCCTTTACAGCGTCAATCATAGCGACAATGTTTTCTACAGGAACATTCGCCTGTACGTTGTGAATCGAGTTAAAAACAAATCCTCCGTTCTTTGAGAATATTTCACAGCGTTGCAGAACCTCAGTTCGAACATCTTCCGGCGTTCCGAAAGGCAGCGTCTTTTGAGTGTCCACACCTCCGCCCCAGAAAACAAGTTTATCACCGTAACATTCTTTGAGCTTTTTCGGTTCCATTGATGCCGCCGATGTCTGAACGGGATTTATAATATCAAATCCGCAATCAATAAAATAATTCATAAACGGCTCCACCGCGCCGCAGGAATGTTTGAAAGTTTTCCAGGCCGTATTTTTGTGTACCCAATTGTTAATCTTTTTGTAGTACGGCCCATAGAGAGAACTGAAAGTCTCCGGAGAGCAGAAGCTTGAATTCTGTGTGCCGAAATCGGTGCCGCAGACATAAAGGATATCTATAGCATCTCCGACTAAGCCATAAAATTTCTCCAGGTTTTCAAGGGCAATTTCACACTGCCGGGAGAATACTTTGTGAATATAATCCTGCCGAGTGACTAATGATATATACCATTCGGTTATGTCTCTGATTCCCTTAGGGTATTTGAGAAAGGGGGCCGGTATCAGGGCAATATCACCGAATCCCATCCCTCCGATACTGGCGATAATTGCTCTGTCGGACGAAGCAAGCTGTTTTAACCTTTCTTCAAAACATGCCAGGTCATCATCCGAAAGAGGAGCGAATTCTTCGGTATTGTCGTTGGGATTGAGGTCAGCTTCGTCGAATTTCGCCTGCCTTATGATGCTGTCGAAAAAGAAACTGTTTTTGGACATCCGCCCACTCGGCACAGCGCTAATGTCACCTTCAGGATATATCAGAATATCGCCGTTCGGTTCCATAGTGGTTTTGAAATGTTCCGATACGAACACTTCCTGTCCCCATGGCATTTTGAACTGTTTCCAGTTTTCATTGGGAAAGCCAAACATAGTATGGCGGGGAAACACACCTGCAACATCTACACCCATCGCATCCAACAAATCGTCATCAGGCCATCCCAGCATCTGATAAGGCTCAAATGCCTTGACCAGCCGTTTTTCCAGACCGTAATAATCGCGCAAAGCGGCAACGCAAGATACGTGCATACCTGTTACGGCGCTGCCGCCGAAATCAATAGGCACCTTGTCCGGATTTTCGTGATTTAATGCTTTTTTAACTCTTAGGCGGCATTTCATTGAATTTCCTGCCTACTAAAAAAAACGTTTAAATATGTCATTAATATTTTACAAAACTAAAAAACAAAATGCTATACTGCTTAATGCGTAATCATCAAATAAAAATTGCTTGTTTCCAAAAATCAACCATTCCTGTATCATAGTATAGTCCGTCTAATAATATATTTACTTGTGGCTTAAGGAAAAAAAGGGAAAAAGCTTGTGGCTGCTCAATCAGAATTTAGACGCTATTTAGTAAATGTTGACACTCTTTCAACACACCAGCTCTTTACCGACTGTCTGGTGATTGGATCTGGCATTGCAGGACTTCGTGCCGCTATAGAAGCTGCCGAGCACTGCAATGTAATCATTATCTGCAAGGATTCCCTGCAGAACAGCAATACCTGGCTCGCCCAGGGGGGAATTGCGTCGGTGCTCGAAAAAACAGATACTTTTGAATCACACATAGCAGATACAGTTAACGCCGGTTGTGGTATAAGCGATGAAAAGGTTGTCGATTTAGTCATTCGACAGGGACCGCAGCTTATCGAACAATTGGTTAACTGGGGCGCTGATTTCGATACGACCGATGACCATGTCGCTACCACTCTCGAAGGCGGTCATACTCACGCTCGCATCGCTCATGCTCACGGCGATGAAACTGGACAAATAATTGCAGAAACACTAATAAAGAAAACCAGGCAACATTCGAATATCAAAATACTGGAAAACTTTTTTGCCGTTGATTTGCTTACAAATGACAATGAAGAGTGTATAGGGATAATCGGCCATGATAGACAAAGAGGTTTTCAGATAATCTGGTCAGCAAACACAATATTGGCAACTGGAGGCGCAGGGCAACTCTATCGCGAAACTACTAATCCGGAACTGGCAACCGGAGATGGAATTGCTATGGCCTACAGGGCGGGAGCTGTCCTGAGCGATTTGGAGTTTATGCAGTTTCATCCGACAACGCTCTATATCGCAGGAGCTTCGCGAGCCTTAATAACCGAAGCGCTCCGGGGAGAAGGGGCTGTTCTTTTGGACAATAATGGCGATGCATTTATGAAAGACTATCACGAATCCGCTGAACTTGCACCGCGTGACATTGTCAGCAGGGCCATCCTTTCCCAAATGCTTAAAACCAAATCGACCCATGTCTATCTGGACGTTCGGCATTTCGACAAGGAACATTTTACCAAAAGATTTCCACGGATTAGTGAGTTATGCGAAAGTTTCGACATAAATATCAGTAAAGATTTAATTCCCGTCCGCCCAAGCGCGCACTATATAATAGGTGGCGTAAAGACAGACAGCATAGCTAAAACAAGCATCGAAAATCTTTACGCCTGTGGTGAAGTAGCGGCTACCGGCCTGCACGGTGCAAATCGCCTCGGAAGCAATTCACTGCTCGAGGGTATGGTTTTTGGCAAAATAGCCGGCTATCAGGCCTCTAAGAACGCAAAAACAGATTCTGCCTATATTAAGCACCCTTTAATAAAATACCAAATACCTCACTCAGGCCGAACACTGCTTGATGCTGCTGATATTAGAAACTCGCTCAGAGCCCTTATGTGGCGAAATGTTGGCATTACCCGCAGGGCCCGGCCGCTCTCAGAAGCTCAGGAGATTATTGGTTTCTGGCAGAGATATGTTATGGACAAAATCTTTGATTCACCGCAGGGTTGGGAATGCCAGAATATGCTCACCGTTTGTCAGCTTATGGCACATTCGGCACAGATGCGAAAAGAAAGCCGGGGTGTTCACTTCAGAAGCGATTTCCCCAAAACAGATGATAAACAGTTCAAAAAACATATCGAAATCACACACTAATAACTGGAAAATAAACCAAACTTCTGCTATAATAAGTTCGTAATTAGAGCTATATAATAAATTAAAAGAGTGGGTCGGACGGTCGCCGGTTTCATTGAAACCGGAGGAAAGTCCGAGCAGGACAGGGCACGGTGGTGGTTAACAGCCACCCGGGGTGACCCGCGGGAAAGTGCCACAGAAAATACACAGCCGATGACTTCGACTTGTCGGAGAACAGGCAAAGGTGAAATGGTGCGGCAAGAGCGCACCGCGGTATCGGTGACGGTGCCGGCAGGGTAAACCCCACCGCCTGCAAGACCAAGAAGCTGGCGCTCGGCCCGGGCATTACCAGCGGGTAGGTCGCTTCAGAGCCAACTGGCAACAGTTGACCAAGTTAAATGGCCGTCTATCGCCAAAACTGGCGGGATACAGAACTCGGCTTATAGACCCGCTCTTTTTATTCTTAAATACGCACAAATTTTAAACGATTATGGCTGTGAGACCCATTTTTTGCTGCTTTTATCAGCACCACACCCCAAACAGGTCCAATCCTCCGGTAAACTTTCAAAGCTGGTGCCGGGCTCAATTCCGTGTTCCGGCTCACCCAAAAACGGGTCATAAAGATATCCACATTGCAAACATTTATACCTCTTGTAACCTATTTTTTTCTTTAGGAACGAGCCTAATCTCATCTTGACCATGACAACATCGTCCTCAACAACCATCTGAATTTTGCCTTTGTTAAAACTAAGGTGGTCGAAATCTAAAGCTTCCTTTTGGTCTAATTTTATTGCCAGAGCAGGGGAAACGTCCAGCTTAACAAGCACTGTTTCCAACCCCTGATTGATAAGCATTCCGGAAACGGAAATTATTTCATTATCTGTACTAAGCTCCTCTATATCACTGTGTGCATGCTCCTGGATCTTTCGCAGTATTTCGATTCGCCTTGCATTTTCATTACTGTAAGGTTTATCAAGTATTTCACTTTCCAATACTATTTCACAGTCAAAGCTAAGGCCTTCCCAGGGCTCAGTAAACAAAACCTTGGGTCTTTCATTTACTATAAGCAGATACTTCCGCATTGTCGTCATCTCATCTTCGTTGAATGCAACCATATTGAGCCAGCTTTTATGGCCCTTTTTCTTCTCCCCCACCGAAGCAACTACACTTTTGCTCTGGCTGAGCAGGCCATATTCCGGCCGGTGAAGAACGGTCAATACATCTGCGGCATTGCTCTTCTTTAATTTCGTCAAAGAATAGCTCGAAAACATCTGTTCGTTCGATGGAGGCCCTTCCGGCTTAACGAAACCTACGAAATCCCCCCAAAGCGAACATCCGCAAAAACCGCAAAGAAAAACAGAAATAAAAAAGTAAAATATGCAGCTCTTTACATTTAAACTTTCACCTTTAACGTTCGATTTTGTCAATCTCATTTTCTTTTTTCCTGTCTTCTATTTTCGGTCTTCAATTTCCAGTGCCAGCCGACAGCAAGCAGGTACAACTGGAAATCAGAAATATCAGGCTTCTTTCGAGTCTATCCACTTCATCATCTTGCGTAATTCTCTGCCGACGGTTTCCAACTGGCAGTCGTGGTCTTTTTCATACAGTTCGTTAAACTTCTTCAGACCGCCCTTGTATTCGGCCACCCATTCTTTGGCAAACTCACCGGAGGTAATCTCAGACAGAATCTTCTTCATTTCAGCTTTGGTTTGTTCCGGGATAATCCTCGGCCCACGGCTCATATCACCGTACTCGGCGGTATTGGAGACGCTGTATCTCATGTAATTGATTCCGCCCTGATACATAAGGTCGACAATAAGTTTCACCTCATGCATACATTCGAAGTAGGCGATTTCCGGCTGATAACCCGCCTCTACAAGCGTCTCAAAGCCCGCTTTAATAAGCGAAGTCAGCCCGCCGCAAAGGACGCACTGCTCACCGAAAAGGTCGGTTTCCGTTTCTTCTTTATAGGTGGTTTTAAGAACGCCGGCTCTTGCGCCGCCGATCCCGTTTGCCCAGGCAAGAGCAATTTCTCTGGCGTCACCGGTAGCATCCTGCTCGACTGCTACCAGGTTCGGCACACCGCCGCCCCTCTCAAATTCGCTGCGAACCAAATGTCCCGGCCCCTTCGGAGCTATCATAATCACGTTAACATCTTCAGGTGGTACGATATACTTAAAATGAATATTGAAGCCGTGACAAAAACCGAGGGTCTGACCCGCTGCCAGATTTGGAGCGATTTGACTTTCATAAATCTTCGCCTGGACCTCATCCGGAAGCGTTACAATAATCAAAGTGGCGCCGTCCATAGCGGCTTTTATATCTCCCGGGACAAAGCCGTGTTCAATCGCCAGCTTAAAGTTATCCGTACCTTCGAGTTCGGC
>CAZTKW010000030.1:0-13615 GCA_964614315.1 uncultured Pirellulales bacterium | reverse complement strand
TTCAGATGAATGTTAGCTTATTTACAGCCGTTGATAAACTGGCTGTATCTTATCCCGCGCTGACGGCACGCCGCGCTTAAGCGTATAATCCACATACCCCTAAAGTCGCGTTTTCGGCGTTTGCGGTCAATACGAGCATTAACTGCTGCGCGCACACCGGCTTCTTTAGCTAAACGATAAAGCCGCCCCGCAGAGCCGCGATGCCCCTTTACTGCCTTGAAAACCCGCTTTTTTGCCTGGTGCCTGGCGGCGCCTTTTCTTACTCTTGGCATATCAGCTTTCCTTTTAAGATTAATTTACGGCTTGCTGGCGGCAGCTGATTTGAGCTGCTCGACTTTACGATAATTCGCAAAATCAAAACTCACGCCGAGAAGCAAAGCCTTTTAATTGATTATGTTACCACTATTGTTTAACGTCTCTTACAACCACCTATTCACATAGCATTATCTTAGCTGTTTTGCCCATTGTACTGTTCATAGTTGAAGAACTCGATATACGTCTTCTGCGCTTGGCGCTTTTGCCGCTCATAAGATGACCGCCGCAAGCGCGCTTGTATTTGACCTTACCGGAAGCGGTAACTTTGACCCTTTTCTTCAAGCCCTTGTGGGTTTTCTGTTTTGGCATCTGACCAGTTCCTTCAAAAAATACGTCTGTGAAATTATAAACCGCACAACTTAAGCTATTTGCAGCTAAAGGTCAAGGTTAAAGGGGCAATTTTCCCAAAAAAAGAAAGAATTTGAAAAGCAGTTAAAACAACGCTAAACTCAAAGATGGTACAAATGGGCTTTGTAAGGAACAAAACTATGCGAAACAGCAAATTAGAAATAATATTAACGACGGCCATTATCCTAACGGCATTTGCCTGCCCTAACCTCCTCCTTGCCGGCACAGGCACAATATCAGTTACAGTCCACGAAGCCGGCAAAGATACGCCTCTGCCGTGCCGAGCCTGGGTTGAAATCAACGGTGAAAGGCTTTTTAAGCCCATTACGACCTCCTGCACGCCATATACAAAGGACCGCAGTTTCTCCTGTGACGGCCATTTTGTCATCGAAGTCCCTGCCGGCAAAGCCCTAATTCACATCGAGCGTGGCAAGGAGTATCACACTGTCAATAAAGAAGTTACAGTACAGGAAAATCAAACCAAAAAAGTAAATGTCAGGCTTGTGCGATGGATTAACATGCGTGAAAAAGGGTGGTATTCGGCGGATATGCACTGTCATTTCGGCGTTAATGACCTCCACGTGCTCAGGCAAACGGCATTGGCTGATGATATAAATTTTGAACCTGTGCTTACTGTCTGGAACCACCAGAAGAATATCTGGAACCAGCAGAGCAAGGAACTGGGTTATATCTGGCCTGCCTGGCCGGAGGGCCCGAGCATCTACGCCGACGCAACACATTTGATAACGCTGCAAAACGAGGAAATCGAGCGTATAGGCGGAGAGCCTTTTGAGTCAGTAGGGGCCTTGTTGATGTTCGGATTGACCAGGCCGGTAACAATGCCTCCTAAAATGGTCAAATATCCCTGTGATGTCGTTTTGGCAAGGAGTGCAAAAGAAACTTCGCCTGGATGTGTGATTGATACGGATAAGCCAATCTGGGGCGAAAACGTGGTAGGTGTGGCCCTGGGGCTTTTCGATTCCGTTCAGGTATGCCATAACCACTATCATAGGAAAACAACTCTGCCGATAGGCTGGGGAATGGCCGGGGCCGATTTCGAGCAGGAACATAAAAACTGGGGCAAAAACGAGCTTTTTCACCGCACGAATTCGACATATTACCGCTTTTTGAACTGTGGTTTCAAGCTGGCCGTTACCGGCGGCACGGCGATGGGCGTAATGCCTGCACCTTTAGGCTATTGCAGGACATATGCTAAACTTAAAGGCCGTCTTACCGAGGCCAACTATCTCAAGGCAATCCATTCCGGCCGGACATTCGCAACCAGCGGACCTATGCTTATACTGACGGCCAATGGTCTGGACAGCGGGGCAACAATCCGGTACACAACAGGCAAAAGTGAGCCAATCCAAATCAAAGCACAATTGCATACTATTCAACCACTTAGCTCGTTAGAACTGATTTATAACGGGAAGATAGTCAGGCAAGTCAATCTGGATGACAAAGTTCCCTCACCATTGCTGAAGACCTCGGTAGAGCTGAAACTTAGGCCCAACCGCAGTGGATGGGTGGTTGCCCGGGCGATATTTACCGCTGTTGACGGCTGTTTGCGTCAGGCACATACCAGTCCTGTATACATTACGGTTGACGGCAAACCAACCGCATCGAAACAGGACGCCGAATATATGATTGGCTGGATAGACCGACTGATAAAAGTCAGTGAAAAGCCCGGTCGATATCCATCCGGCGAGGAGCGAGAAAAGGCACAGGCTATTTTCCGAGAGGCGCAACAAATATACCGCGATATTGCTAAAACAGCCGGGGAATTATGGGAAATAGAGCCATCAGGCGGGAAATAAGCTAAAAATTCCATTGCTTACTATCCCTTTGTGCGGAACTGAGATTCTTCGGTTGTGGCTTAGACAATCAGGTCATTTTATAGAAATCTTCAGTGTTGGTGCTCTTTTTCATCAGATTGAGCACTTACAGGTGCGACACAATAGATGTAGATAAGCGGTTCTTCGCCGGTATTTTTAATGTTATGGTTGGTGTGAGGCGGTATGTATGCCACTTTGCCCTGCCCGATTTGGAAAGAATCGTTTTCACCGACTACAGCCATACCCCGGCCGGAAAGGAAAACAAGCAGCTCTTCACGTGCCTGGGTACTGTGTTGGCCGCAGTCTTCGCCGGCAGCCAGATATACTCTGCCCGAGCGCATTCCACATGTTTGCGGCTGGCCGGCAAAAAGTCGTTGATATTCGCACTTATCGTTCAAATCCATAACGAGAGCTTTTTCCGATGGCATCGTATAGTCTCCTTGAAAACACTGATTTTAGTATCAAACCGGTGCATTAAAAAGTATTACACTTTTTTGTCAACAATTTTATTGACTGCATAGCACGAACATGTTATTCTTATGCGCTCTGTGAACGTTTGTTTTTCTTGCAAAGGAAGGGTTTAGATATGGATAGCAAAATGGTTTTGTTAAGTATGGTAGCTTTGCTTGTGGCGGTAAGCCTCTGCAGCTTCGGGTGTGTACAACGGTTTACTGCAAATAAAGACCAGGTTTCAGCAAAGCAATTTACACTTTATCCAATTGGCAAGGTTGTAAAGCAAGGTGACCGAACTACGATTGTTCTCGACAAGAAGTATCTGCCCGGGCTTATGGGATTGGATAAACATTCTCATGTTACGGTATTGTACTGGTTCGACCGCAATGACACTCCACAAAAACGCTCAATATTACAGGTCCATCCACGTGGCAACAAAAATAATCCACTAACCGGTGTATTTGCTACTCATTCACCGGTACGTCCGAACTTGATTGCAGTCAGTCGATGTAAGATAATTTCCATCAAGGAAAATGTCATTGAAATAGACGAAATAGATGCCTTTTCTGATTCTCCCGTGCTGGATCTTAAAAGCTGAAAAGGGTTTTTTGTTTCTCAATTCTTACCTCAGTTGACGGTTGTAAATCACGACGAGTGGATCTATTCGATTAGCCTGCGAGCATCCGCTGCCTGGCTTTTGGGAGTGTGTGTAGGAATGGTTTTCTAAATTCTTTTATTTGCTCGACTGAGAGCGAAAAAACAGTAAAGTTAACTGAGAGAATGTTTAGGAGAATATTGTTATGCATATGGCCAATGAGTTGCTATCGGTTCCGGTTGCTGCAGGAACACTTACAATAGCTGCGGCTGGTCTGGGATTTATCTGCAGAAAGGTAAGGCACATTATCACCTCAGACAGACTTGCCCTGATGGGTATTCTGGGAGCCTTCATCTTTGCTGCACAAATGGTAAATTTCCAGCTGCCGGCGATGCCCGGTACAAGCGGTCATATGGTTGGAGCGGTGCTTCTGGCTATAATATTAGGCCCTCACGCCGGAGCAATAGTCATATCCTCGGTGGTTGTTATTCAATGCCTTATATTTCAGGATGGCGGTTTGCTGGCTCTTGGATGCAACATCATCAATATAGCCCTTGTGCCCAGTTATCTCGGCTACTTTCTATACAGGACGGTTACGGCTGGTCGCCTTAGCAGCTTAAAGACATATATCGGGGCTATGTTAGCCTGCGTGTGTGCCATTGAGGCGGGTGCGATTCTTGTTCCGATACAGGCTGCCCTGTCCGGCGTATTAGCGGTTCCATTCTCAACTTTCCTGATAACAATGCTGGGGGTTCATTTTTTAGTTGGTTTTGTTGAGGGCTTGATTACCGTTGCTGTATTAGGATACCTGCAGCAGGTTAAACCCGATATTGTTGTGAATCGGCTGCCGGGCAAAGTCAGATTAAGCGGAAAAGCAGTACTTGTAACTTTTGTAGTCTTTACCTTTATTATTGGTGCTGGACTATCGCTGCTTGCTTCAAATAAGCCGGACGGCCTTGAATGGAGCTATGCCGAAAGACCGAACCAGCCGGATTTCAAAAACTTTGTATTCAACAACGATTCTACAATTGCCGCGGTTGATGATTTCCATTCTAAATATTCCCCATTGCCGGATTATTCTATCAAGTCCCCGGAACCAGAAGAAACCGCCGGGGAGGAAGCGGCCACTCAGGCAGGCTGGACCAGCTTTGCAGGCGTCCTCGGTTCTCTCATAACAATGGCAGTAATCTGGGTGACAGCCTGGTTTTTGAGAAAAAAGCAGCCTGTCAAAGCATAAAGAGCATCTTTTGGCCGGGATACAGTATACGAGACATTAACAATGCACCACGCATATATAGACAAATTTGCTTATCAGGATTCGCCTATACACCGGCTTGACAGCAGGGCAAAATTTATAGTTTTGCTTATTTTTACGGCCTTGGTTGTTTCTTTACCACGCACCTCACTGAGTATTCTGTTTTGTTATGCTGTCGGACCGGTTGCTGTTCTGGTTCTGGCTAAAATTCCGCTCAAGTTTGTTTTCAAACAAATACTATTGGTCAGCCCGTTTGTTTTGGTGTTGGCATTAAGCTGCCCGATTTACGATAAAACACCCGTTAGAGTTGCTTTTGGCCCCTTTTTTTTGGGGACTACGCTTGGTTGGGTGCGTTGTTTTGTTATTCTCGGAAAGTTCATCGTTACAATGCTGGCACTAATCAGTCTTGTTTCTACCACGCGATTCGGCGATTTACTTACCGGTTTACAAAAGCTGGGATTGCCTAAACTGCTGATTATTCAGCTTGGCTTTTTATACCGTTACATATTTGTTCTTATCGATAAAGTCCATCACATATTGCGTGCAAGGAACGTGCGAAGGCTTAAGAATCTTGGGTTTAAGAAGGAACTTAAAATCGCAGCCGCTATGGTTGGTTCATTGTTAATCCGCAGTATTGACACTGCCGAGCGTATAAATATTGCGATGCAGGCCCGTGGTTTTGACCGCACATGGCACAGCCTGTCAAAATTGCGAATTCGCCGTTGTGACCTGCTTTTCGCCCTTATAGCAATATCTTTTATGCTGGGCCTGTACTTTTTTGTAAAACCTGTTTTTTAGTAGAGTCGCTTAATGCCGAAAGCAATCGAAATAGAAAATTTCTGGTACCAGTATCCCGACGGCACAGCCGCACTTAGCGATATAAGTTTAAGCATCGAGCACGGCCAGAGAGTTGCTATTATAGGCCCGAATGGAGCGGGCAAATCCACATTGCTTCTTGCGATGGCCGGCTTTGTAAAAGGCGCCGGAAAAGTATTAATTGAAGGTCTGGAAATAAACAGGAAAAATCTGAAGAAGATTCGTACTTCACTCGGCTGTTGCCTGGAAAACCCCGATGACCAGTTATTTATGCCCACCCTGTTCGATGATGTGGCATTTGGCCCGCTTAATATGGGTCTCGAAGGTGAGCAGGTAAAATCACGTGTTACCGATGCGCTGCGGACCGTCGGCCTGGCTGAAATGGCCGACAAAGCCCCCCATCATCTCTCAGCTGGTCAAAAACGAGCCGCCGCAATAGCGACCATACTGTCTATGGCCCCGAAAATAATCACGCTTGATGAGCCCGACGGCAGTTTGGATCCGAGAAACCGAAACAATCTTATAACATTGCTGACCAGTCTGCCTCAGACGCTGATAATAACGACCTGTGATATGAATTTTGCAGCTTCTCTCGCTGACAGGGTGGTTTTGCTCGATGAAGGCCGCGTAATCGCCGATGGTGACGCTAAGAAAATCATGTCAGATTCATTTTTGATGGCCGAGCATGGTCTGGAAGTGCCAACCAAAATGACATAGGTTGCTACTACCGATTCTTTTGTTATTAGCCTGTCTGCCTATCAATAGAAATTCTGAGTTCTTAAAATTGCGTGTATAAATAATATTGACAGAGATTCCCGATTTAGGTTAAAATTACTTAGCTTTATGCCGAAAATGGTGGTGTATAGTAATGGCATTTGGGCTATACACTAATTAAGGAAGATAAGTAATACCGGAAAAATCTATGGCAAAAGTAACACTGCCCGACGGCGGCGTATTAGAAGTTACTGACGGTACAACGGCATTACAATTAGCCGAGCAGATAGGCCCGGCTCTTGCAAAAGCGGCATTGGCGGCGAGAATAGACGGTCAATTGGTTGATTTATCCACCCCTCTGACAGGCCTGGCGGAAGTTCAAATTATCACCGACAAAGACGAGCTGGGACTTGAAATAATGCGGCATAGCTGCGCCCACGTAATGGCCGAAGCAATATGTTCTATTTGGCCGGAAACAAAACTGGTCTATGGCCCTACCGTCGAGGATGGATTTTACTATGATATAGACCTCGATGAACCGATTCGCCCTGCTGATTTTGACCGCATAGAGGAGAAAATGCGGGAAATCGTCAAAGCCGACAGCACGTTTATTAGAAAACAAATGTCCCGTGCCGACGCCCTAACAAAATTAGCTTCCGACAAATATAAAACCGACAATGTAAGCCGTGCAGACGGTGACATTATCACTTTTTATTCGCACGGGGATGGTTTTGAGGACTTGTGCCGAGGCCCACATATACCAAGTACCGGCAAAGCCGGAAGTTTCAAGATTATGTCCGTAGCCGGTGCATATTGGCACGGTGACCCAACACAAAAGATGCTCCAGAGAGTTTACGGCACCACCTGGCCTGTAAAAAAACAGCTTGATGACTACCTGCAGAGATTGGAAGAAGCAAAAAAACGTGACCACCGCCATTTAGGCAAACAGTTGGAGTTATTCAGTTTTCACGATGCCGGTCCGGGTTTTGCCTTCATTCACGCCAAAGGGATGATTGTCTGGAATGCTATAGTGGACTTCTGGCGAAGCATCCACAACAGGTACGGCTATCAGGAAATCAGAACTCCAATTATTCTCAACGAAGAGCTTTGGCACAAAAGCGGCCACTGGGAAAACTACAAAGAGAATATGTATTTTAGTGAGATTGACGGCACCGGCTATGCGATAAAACCGATGAATTGTCCCGGCGGTTGTCTGGTTTATAATTCCACCAAACACTCTTATCGCGAGTTTCCGATGCGCGTTGCCGAGCTTGGTCTTGTTCATCGGCACGAGGCCAGCGGTGTTATGCATGGGCTTTTCAGGGTAAGACAGTTCACTCAGGATGACGCCCATATCTTCTGTTCACCTGACCAGATAGAGGCTGAGGTCATTGGGGTCATTGAACTTACTTTCGAGATATACAAGACTTTCGGTTTTGAAGATATCCGCATTGAGCTTTCGACTAAGCCTCAAAAACACATCGGTTCCGACGAGATATGGGAGATTGCCACCAATGCCCTCAAAGGAGCCCTGGAGTACAAAAAAATTGAATACAAAATCAATCCCGGAGATGGAGCCTTTTATGGCCCAAAAATAGATTTTCACATAAGGGACTGCCTGAAGAGGTCATGGCAGCTCGGTACAATTCAGTTGGATTTTTCGATGCCTCAACGCTTCGGCCTGGTCTATACTGACAAGGACAATACCGAGAAGCCTCCCGTTATGATTCACAGGGCGGTTCTGGGCTCTTTTGAGCGATTTATTGGGATTCTTATAGAACACTATGGGGCAAGTTTTCCTCTCTGGCTTGCACCTGAACAGGTCAGGATTCTTCCAATCAGTGAAAAGACAAATGATTATGCAAAAAACGTTCAGAACAGGTTAAAAGATGCTCAATTGCGGGTTAG
The DNA here is from genome assembly GCA_964614315.1 of uncultured Pirellulales bacterium. Lineage (GTDB taxonomy): Bacteria > Planctomycetota > Phycisphaerae > Sedimentisphaerales > Anaerobacaceae > CAZTKW01. The sequence goes on along the minus strand of CAZTKW010000030.1, from coordinate 5,376 downwards.
TTGCGATTTGTCGGACGAGAAAATAGGTTCCAAAATCGCCAGGGCTCACAGTGAAAAATTGCCCTATATGCTGGTAGTCGGGCCGAAAGAGGCCCAGGTTGATGCTGTTAATGTAAGAATTCGAGGAATAAAAGAGAACAAAACGGTTAGTATTGACGAATTTATTACTATAGCTAAGGGTAAAAACGCAGATAAGAGTGCAGATTTAGTGTTTTAAATTTACCACTCAAATCAATTTAGAAAGGGTAAGGTGATACACAATCGATAAAAAGGGATTAAAGGTAAACGGGGGAATTCGGGCCGAGAGGGTTCGGCTAATTGACGAAGCAGACAATCAAGCGGGGATAGTAGAAAGATATGTGGCGATGGGCAAGGCCCGCGAAGCTGGTTTGGACCTTGTGGAAGTGGCACCTAACAGCGACCCGCCGGTGTGTAGAATCATGGATTACGGCAAATGGCTGTACGAGCAAAAACGCAAGTTACGGGAGAGTCGTAAAAAAAGCCTGCACCATAGTGCTACACTGAAGGAAATCAGACTTCGACCTGAAACCGACAAGCACGATTTGGAAATCAAACTAAGACACGCCCATGAGTTTCTGGAAAAAGGCCATAAGGTGCAATTTACAATGTTCTTCCGTGGACGGCAGATGCTGCATAAGGACCGAGGTCATGAAATGCTTAGCGAAATCGCTGAGGAGATGCAGGATTTGGCGAAAATCGAAAGGCCGAGCAGAATGGCCGGAAGACGGATGACGTTATTACTTGTGCCGAAATAGAACTACTCTCCACTGGTGTATAGTTTAATTAAGGAGGTGTGTTATGTCAAAAAGCTATTCCTGTCTTTTTATTGCAGTTGCCTTATTTATTTTGTTTACAGGAATCATACCGAACGCTGCGGAACTTTATGGCCAGAGCAGGCTAGCGCCAGTAGCGTCTAACAGTTCACTACAGAAACGGGCGTTGGTTACCCCGAAGGCTGCAAAGCAGGTTATTATTGTTGGCGGTTCCAGGGCTGATATCGCTGGTTACACAGGGGAGGCTGTTCAAATTGCCGTCGATGTCCTTAAGGCCCGCGGTGGTATAGTACGCCTGGAACCGGGCACTTACCAGGTAATGGCGCCGATACGTCTGACCAGCGGGATTTCCCTGATAGGCGCCGGCAAGGAAACCATCCTGCGCAAGGTCGACGGCTACAGCAGCCCATTTGTGATAGACGGTGATTATGGCATGTTGAAATTAACCGTCCAAGACGTCACCGGCTTTAAGCCGGGAATGGGTGTGATGACCTATGACAATAGCAATAACAACGGCTGGGATGTTACTACTGCCAAAATCACGGCTATTGAGAGCAATGTATTGTATATAGATAACTATCTGGTCAGGGATTATCGTTCCGACCGTCAGGGTATGGTTTCTAATGCCTGTTCACTCCTGGAGGCGGTGGAGGCTGAAGATATTCGGATAGCTGATTTTGTAGTAGATGGCAACAAGGCAAAAAACGAGGATCAAATCAACGGATGTCGAGGTGGCGGGGTCTATCTACATAAGGCTGGACGGTGCATCGTCGAAGGCGTTGAGGTTAAAAACTTCAACGGCGACGGCATTAGCTGGCAAATTACCGAAGATATCGCCGTGCGAAACTGTGAGGTTCATCACTGCACCGGCCTCGGATTCCATCCCGGTACCGGCTCGGATAAGACGACAATTGAAGGTTGCAACTCACACCATAACGGAGCAGACGGTATTTTTCTGTGCTGGCGGGTACAAAACGGAATTTTTAGAAACAACACCGTATACAAAAATGACCGGTATGGATTTTCTATCGGCCACAAGGATACCGACAATCTCTTTGAGAACAACCGCGTTTATGAAAACGCCCAACACGGTGTCTTTTTCCGCAACGAGAACGAACAAAACGGTGGTAACCGCAATACTTTTCACAACAATGTAATAGAAAACAATGGCTCCAAACAGGGCAGCTACGGTTTTTACATCAATGGGGTTACCCAGGATATTGTCATTGAAAACAACACCATTCGCGATACAGGAAAAGCCTCTCAAAAAGGTGGTATCTATATTGGAAAACATGCTTCAAACATCAAAGTGGACAAAAACCAGATGGCTGGACACAGCCTGGGAGATGTTATTGACGACTCAGACAGGTAAATCAGGCTTTTTTGAAGACGGCAAGCTAAATTTTTTGTTTGCTGAAATCGGCCCTGACAGCGTTAAAATAGGCAAAATGAGTAAAATGAGTAAATTTTTTAAAAAAAGTTTGAAAATTTAGAAAAAAATCCTTGCAAAAATCGCTCAGGGGTTTATAATTACAAGTAAGTAAAAAGGTCTTTTCTTCTTACAACGTTTTGGTTTCGGTGAGACAGTTGTAAATTATTATAAGTTTGGAATTTATTTTTTGAACTGTCTTGCAAAAAGCTGGAGTTTTTGGTGACTCCAGCTTTTTTTTGTATATTCGGTCCTGCCAAATCTGCCCGCATTAAATCAAGTCCGGACATCTTGTAGATTGAGGTGCTAACTCATTTGACCTTTGGGGCGATTGAGGTATAATAGCTATTCGACAAGACAAAGGTGCACTAATGAAGAAAAAATTTGTAAGAGCGGTTTTCCCCGGTTCATTTGACCCTATAACAAACGGACACCTGGATGTCATCGAGCGAGGTATAAAACTTTTTGACGAGCTTATCATTGCGGTCGGGCGAAGTCCCATTAAAAATCCGCTATTTACCCCCCAGGAACGGGTGGAAATGATAACTGAGCTGGTAGCCGATATACCGCGGGTTTCAGTTGAGAGCTTTGATGGTTTGATGGTCGAATACGCCCTTAAAAAAAAGGCGGACGTCATTCTGCGAGGTATGCGAAGTCTTACCGACGTGCAATATGAGTTTAAACTTGCTATGACAAACCGGGCCGTAGCGGGGATTGAGACGGTTTTTATTATGACAAGCGCCGAATACGGCTTCACCAGTTCGACCTTGATACGTGAGGTGGCTTCTTTAGGCGGTGATGTTTCGAACCTGATTCCGAAAACAATTTATAATCGCCTGCAGAAACGCCTTAAAAAAGTATCAAACATGAAATAAAATTATACCTTATTCACCGGCGGCTGTACGCTATTAATATTCCAGGATTTTATTTTGTTTACGATTAGTGTCGAAACACGTTTTCAGGCGTTGCACCAGCTGACCTTTCCGGACGGCTCAAAAGAGCCTCTACACCGGCATAGCTGGCTGGTTACCGCTACTGTCAGTAGTAAAAGGCTAAATAGTATGGGACTTGTTATGGATTTTAATCATCTCAAGGCGATGGTTGATAATATTGTAGCTGAGTTTGAAGGCAGCCGTTTGGATGAGAACGATTATTTTCAGCAGAACAGTTCATCGGCTGAGACAGTAGCTAAATATATATACGAAGAACTTTCAGCCGGGCTGCCCAAAGGTGTCGAACTTGAGGCCGTAAAGGTTGTTGAGCAACCGGGCTGTTCGGCAAAATTTAGTAAATCCCTTTAGAAATCTTTGTTTTTTACTGCATTAGAGGCATTTTGCTTTAGACCTTTGAAGATGTGATGTTTGGATTATATTACTGATTGTATCGGCTGCAGGGGTAGACTACAGGTTCTTTTTAGCGTTTGGATATTCTCAGGTCTTACAACAGCGCAAATAAACCAATCCTACTGTAGCTGGTTTATAAATTTGTCGATACTTTCAGCAGAATTCTGGTATAATACCTGGAAAGGACATAATGATATGCAATGTGAAATTTGTAAAAAAAATGAAGCGACCATTCACTTGACCGAGATTACAGAAGGTGTGCGCTCGGAAATGCATCTTTGCGAGCACTGTGCCGTTGAACAGGGAGTAGCGGTCAAAAGTCACGTACCTATAAATGAACTTTTGAGCAATTTGCTTTCTGTCCAGCCTACAGACGAAGAACTATTCGGTTCTTCGGACACGCAGCTTGCCTGTCCGCACTGCGGTTTTACACTGGACCAGTTCCGCGAAGAAGCAGTTCTGGGCTGTCCTTATGATTATGAGGTATTTGAAAAGAAACTTTCACCGCTTATCAAAAGAGCGCACGACGGCAAAACGACGCATTGCGGAAAGGTCCCTTCAAAAACGCCTCAGGATACAAAAAAACAAATAGAACGCTTAAACCTACAGCAGCAACTGGATATTGCTGTACAAAACGAAGATTATGAAACCGCCGCCAAACTGCGGGACAAAATAGCAGAAAGTAAAACTAAATAGATTGCCTTGTCACTGCGCTGTTGCAATGACTGACTGTTAAATACCAGATACCAGCGAACAAATACTTATATGAAGCTGACTGATATAAGCAACAATATAAACGAATGGTTTGACGGCTCCGGGCCTTTAGCAGATATCGTTATATCGTCTCGGATTCGTCTGGCCAGAAATCTGGCGGGTCACAAGTTCCTCAGTCGTTGCTCAAACACTGAAAAGTCCTCAATACTCAAAAAGCTCAAAGACGCTTTGTTGTCATTGAACCTCTGCGACAAAACCTTCTATATGAGCATAGATAACGCACCGGCTTTAAACAAAAAATTCCTGGTCGAACGGCACCTGATTAGTCGCCATCATGCTTTTGGTAAGGGCCCGAGAGGTGTCGTTATCTCCCAGCGGGAATTCTTTACCGCTATGATTAACGAGGAAGACCATCTCAGAATCCAGGTACTTAAAGGAGGCCTGCAACTGTCCGAATGTGCGCGGCAGATAAATCATATCGACGATATGATAGAGGCCAAGGTCGAGTATGCCTTCAATCCCCGCTATGGATACCTGACGGCCTGTCCGACTAATCTGGGAACCGGGATAAGGGTTTCGGTGATGCTGCATCTGCCGGCATTGAAAATGACCGGCCAGATAGAAAAATTCCTAAACGCCACAAGGGCCATGAACCTGGCTGTGAGGGGCCTGTTCGGCGAAGGTACCGAAGCCGCAGGTGATTTCTATCAACTATCAAATCAGATAACGCTCGGGGTCTCGGAGGCGGATGTCGTTGCGCAATTTGAAAAGGTTGTCATGCCTGAGATTGTCGAATATGAAAATGCAGCTCGCAAGCGACTGCTCTCGAAGGACATAGATATTCTTGATGACAAGATTTCCCGGGCAATGGCTCTTTTGAAAAACGCTCATCTGATAAGTTCACAGGAAGCCCTATTTTTGCTGAGCCACCTTCGTCTGGGCATTAACATGCACGACCATCTTGGGGCATCAACCCCCGCAATAAAGCACCTTTGCTCGCTCAGGAAAACAAGCCCCGATCTTGTTAATACCAGCGGTCTTTCCAAAACCACAATTAAACCGCTCTATATGCTGACCCTGCCGGCACAACTCCAGA
>CAZTKW010000029.1:0-13656 GCA_964614315.1 uncultured Pirellulales bacterium | reverse complement strand
TTTTGTGTTTCCTGACCTCTTTTGCGTAATATTCTGCGTTTGCTGCCGAACAAATACTATTTATCATCTTTTGCAGATACTCGATTCCGCCTACCTGTTTAAGTTGTCCTGTTCGCTCAAGCTCAAAACGTATAAGAGCAATATCTATTTTTCCGTTTGCAATAAATTTCTGGATAATCAGCGTATAAATAAGTTTGTGTTCAGGATACCAAAAGTAACTATCATCGGGCAAAATACCTAAAACTTTGCCGATACAATCCTGCTCATACATCATTGAAGCCAAAACCATCGCTTCCGGTGCCCGGCTGTCTATTTTTTTCGCTATGCCTTGCATTTTTTAGCCTCCATCGACTTATAATTCTCCAGTGGTGTTCGTCCGTTCGGATCAAGTTTTAATGGAAATGCCGATCTTCCAGCTGCTATTTTCAATTGTTCTTCCCAGCAGCGGTTATTTACCCAAGTTTGGTAATTTTTCCAGTTTGGGACAAAACCAGTTGCTATTTCTCTGGACTGAATCTGCTGTTCAATTGCTGGTACTAATAGTGTTAATATATCCCTCCAGTCCTTATGCTTCTTTCTGAAATTTGTAAATTCAGTATCGAGTCCCCTTTTAGTTCCCGGATACAATTTTCTTGCCTCTTCAAAAATGATCTTCGCTCTTTTATCTTTATCCTTATCCTTATCTTTATCTTTATCCATAGCTCCTTGTAAGGGGCTTATATGGGGCTTATTGTGTTTTAGTAAATCATTTTTTCTCAACAACTGAATCACTGAATTGTGTGCTCTGTTTGCTTCGTTTAGTTGTCCATACTGAAACTCAATAAATGACTTTATGAACCATTTTTTACCACCGTCAAACTCAATGATCCGTGTTTCCCCTTCATTGAAAAATTTTATCGCATCTTCACGATTGATAGGCATATCCTGGCCGACATAAATCTGTGCAATCTCAAAATCTACTATCCAGAATCCAGCGTGATCGCAATCGTGGTAAAGATAGTCCCAAAAGAGCTTATATGGCCCAGTCAAGCCCCTTATGAATGGTTTTTTGTACTTGTTAGTATCTGTAAATCTTTTAGCCATTTACCGCCCCCCTCAACCGTAACCACTGTTCTCTCGATAGAAAATTACCTTCGTTGATCCAATCTCGTAGTTCTTGAAGATTGAACAGCGTTTTGTTGCCGAAAGCTTTAATCGGTTTCGGGCCAAGTCTGCCGTCACTGCTCATCTGGTATAAAAGGCTTCTGCCTACACCAAGCAAACGACACGTTTCATCGACAGGAATTAAAAGTGGTTCAAGAGTTTGCATTCAAAACCTTTTCACTAGCATAGCGATCTAAGCCTACCAGATAACCACTAAGGTTCTGGCCGACTTTCTCGGCATTCTGCTGCATATTCCTTTTCTGTTGTGGAGTAACTCGCAAACCAACAAATTCTGTTTTCTTTTCTTGTTGGAAAACCTTAAAAAAATCTTTTTCTGCCATTTCCAAATCTCCAAATTTGCAATAAAAAAAGGCGTCCAGATAGCTTACAGGCTTTCTCTCGCAGTTCCCTTTTTTTGGTAAACTGATTACTTGAGAGAAAATCTGTAAATTATCCGGACGCCTGTATTGCCCCTTTTTCGGTGACCAGACTGCTCAGTTAATTTTACAATAGAAAAATATTTACTTTTCAATCAACAACACCAACGTCCTTTTTTTGGTACGTTGTTTTACGCTGTTAATCTTAAGTTTAACCGTGTGTTTTCAAAAGTCAAACAAAAAATCGAAAAATTTCAAAATTTTTTATGGTTTATATTTCGTGTGTTTCCAACATAACGTGAAGTAATTTTTCTATTAGCTTTTTTCTTTCCAATTCAGTCGGTTCACGTTGAATTTTTCCGTTAAATATATTCCTTTTCGACCAGTCCAGAATATATTTTAAGTCTTCCGCTAATTCTCCGGTGAGATAGTCATCATCAAGCTGAATAAGATGTGAAATTGTAGCGTCTCTCAAACGTTCCTTAAATGTGCCTTCTGAGCATAAGGACAACACGGCTCCATACGTTTTTTCCCATACATAATCAGAATCACTCATATAAATTCCTTTCCAAATTTTTACTTAATCATTCTAACAATTGCCCGCCTGAGTTCAACTGAAAGCTCCGGCCAATGCTCGATAATTATCTTCAGTTCAGGGTCATTTTCCACTTTGGAAAACAAGATTTGAGCAAGATTTTGTTTTGTGGATTCGGGCTTCGGCGTGTCGGTTTTTGTAACTTCTTTGTTTGCAAGGGGTTGTCTAATGGGCGATACAGGACTCGAACCTGTGACCCGCTGATTAAGAGTCAGCTGCTCTGCCAAACTGAGCTAATCGCCCCTGTATTACTGATACCTCCCGTTTTATCCAAAAAAACCGATGGGCCTGGTAGGACTCGAACCTACGACCGACGCATTATGAGTGCGTTGCTCTAACCAACTGAGCTACAGGCCCTTACAATCTAAATCCAAGCAAAACTACATTTCATTTTCCCGCTTAATTTACAATCCATTCAAAAATTAAGCAAGAAAATTAACCAAAAAACACGCTTTTTTCAAACCCCCAGCCCCTAAAATTCATTTCCACTACCAGCTTAAATCCCTCAGCCGAACCAACTTAAAAAGCCCAGCCCACCAACTTAAAAACCACTCTCTCAAATCAATACTTTCATCACGACACATCGCCAAACCATGTCAATTTGAGCAGAATAACCATTGACTTAACTGCCTAAATTATGTTAAGATGATTAAAGTTCACTCGTCGGATAATTATAATGTTCTTTCCCACAATTTACAAAGAAAATTAGAACCATAATCAGCGGGTCACAACGTTTGTGAGAAAAGATAAAAAGATACACACGCATAGAAAAACCCTGTTTTTACTACTGTTATTAGTGGTTTTTTTAATCGGTACCGCATTGGCGGTAAATCCGACAGGCGACCTTGATAAAAACGGCAGAGTCGATTTGAAAGACCTTCTGGTTTTCACAGGCCAGTGGCTCAACACCGGCGGCTGCAGCGATTCTAATTGTGCCGACCTGAGCGGTGACGGCGATGTTAATATGGTTGATTTTGCCTTATTGGCCGAGAACTGGTATGTCGGCTCACCAATGGTAATCAGTGAGTTTATGGCCTCAAACAGCCAGACGCTGGCCGACGAAAATGGTGATTTTTGTGACTGGATTGAGGTTTTAAATATTTCAAACATAACCATAGACCTCGACGGCTGGTACCTGACCGACAGTCTCGACAATCTGACGAAGTGGAGATTCCCCCAGGGCGTTGAGCTTGAGGCCGGTGAATTTTTGGTCGTTTTTGCTTCCGGCAGGAACCTGCGAGACCCCGATAATCCCCTGCATACAAATTTCCAGCTCAGCGCCACCGGCGAGTATCTGGCGATGGTATATCCGAACGGAACGGTCGCGCAAGAGTATGCCCCTGCATATCCGCAGCAATGCACAGATGTATCCTACGGCTTAAGTATGAAAACCGTCCAGACCATCCCTGCGGTTCCTGCCCAGTCGCCCGTCTGGCACTATCGCAAGGGGCTTTCTGAGGCGTCAGACCCCATTTATGCGTGGCGTTTTCCTGATTTCAATGAAGATGAAACATGGCTGACAGGCCAGACGAGTATCGGATACGGCGATGCCGATGACAATACCGTACTCAGTGATATGCGCAATAACTACAGTACGGTTTATCTGCGTCACACCTTCAATATTTCGAGTCTCCAGGACGTTAAGTTGCTGACACTTAATCTCTATGTTGATGATGGGTGTGTTGTGTGGATAAATGGTACGGAAATAGCAAGGCGCAACACCTTTTCCGGTGAAAAGACGTACGACGATATAACCAACCAATCACCTGTTGAGGCCTTCTGGGAGGAAATAATTCTGCCTATACCTTATGACTATCTTATTGAGGGTACCAATATACTGGCAATACATGTTTTGAATTACGGTATCGATACCGGTGATTTGTCTATCGATGCTGAGCTTTTGGTCAAACAACTCGCTGCTGGAACCGACCCTGATTTATTGAATGCCCCATTGTATTTCCAGACCCCGACGCCTGGAGCGGAAAACTGGGTGGGAACCGGCGATTTAGGGCCTATCATACAAGATGTGCGACACTCTCCTTTGGTTCCGGAAGATAATGAAGATATAGTGGTTACTGCAAAAATAACCGAGTCATTTGACCCTTTAGATGCGGGTTCGGTAAAATTGCATTATCGTGTAATGTTCGCTACCGAAGTAGCTATCAGCATGTATGACGACGGCGCTCACGGCGACGGCGAAGCGGGAGACGATGTTTACGGGGCAAGTATTCCTGCCGGGGCATCGGACATGGGTGAAATGGTACGCTGGTATATTGATGCAGAGGACATTGAAAATGTTGGTTCGCGCTGGCCGATGTTCTTATATCCGACCGGCTCAGCCAGATATTTCGGAACAGTAATCGCCGACCCTGCGGTTACCAGCATTCTGCCAATATTGCATTGGTTCGTATCTGATACTGTTAATGCCGACCTATCCTGGGGAACCCGCGCCTCAGTATTCTATATGGGTCAGTTTTATGATAACATTTTTGTCCGCAGCCGCGGCGGTTCGACAGCCGGCGCACCCTGCCCCAGCCACAAGTTCGATTTCAATCGCGGCGAACACTTCCAGTTCGACCCAGGTTTACCTCGCGTAGCTGAGTTCAACCTTAACACCAACTACTACGAAAAATCCTATGTTCGTCAGGCTCTGGCCTATGAAACTTACGATAAAGCCGGTACTCCGGGCTGTGAGGGTTTTCTTATCAGGGTCGAGCGAAACGGCCAGTTCTACAGTCTCGATACCTGGATAGAGCAGGTTGATGAAGATATGCTCAAGCGGGAAGAACTCCTCGATTCAAGGGGCGCTCTCTACAAGGTTGTTTATTGTTACGACGACGTGTGGGATAATCCTTCGGTTATTGAGAAGAAAACCCGCCTGAATGAGAACCGCAACGACCTGCGGGCTTTTGTCGAGGGTATCAGCCCTTACAATCCCGACCGGCAAACTTATATGCTGGACAAAGTCAATATCCCTGAGGTCATTACATACATTGCTGCTACATCTATAATGAATGACCGCGACCATCTGCACAAGAACCACTATCTTTACCGCGACACCGAAGGCAACGGCGAGTGGCAGGTTTTGCCGTGGGACAAGGACCTGACTTTCGGACGCAACTATCACGGTCTCTGTCACGATATTGTAGCTCTCGAGAATACGTACTATGTAGGCTCCTGGCCCGACAATAACAGAGTCATAGGCGCTATCTGGAATACGCCGCTGTTCCAGGAAATGTACCTCCGCCGTTTGCGGACTCTGATGGACGAATTGCTCCAGGCGCCGGGTACTCCGACAGGGCAGCTAAAACTTGAAGAACGTCTTGATGAAATGCTTGCAATGGCCTTGCCTGATGCGGAACTTGATTTCCTAAGATGGGGCAACCCCTGGGTTTGCGGATTTCCAGAGCAGCGAATGGATGAGGCTATCCAGATTATGAAAGATGATTTTTTAGTTCCAATTCGCGATTACCTTTACAGCGCTCCGGACATACCATCGGCCCAACCAACCGAGCCGTACATATCTTTCGGCACAATAGAATTCAACCCTGCTTCTTACAATCAGGATGAGGAATATATCGAGTTAATCAATAACGAATCCACAGCCATAGATATTTCAGGCTGGAAAGTTACCGGAGCAGTTGAGCATACCTTCCAGCCCGGAGTTGTTATCCCACAGGGCGGCACATTGTACATTTCGCCGAATGTTAAAGCTTTTCGCTCTCGTTTGACTTCTCCAACCGGTGGCGAAAATCTTTTTATCCAGGGCGATTACAGAGGACACTTGTCAAGCTGGGGTGAGACAATAAATCTGCTCGACACCGAAGGCGGAATCGTTGACACTATTACTTATACCGGCTACCCAAGTGAGCAGCAAAAGTATCTTCGTATCACAGAGTTGATGTACCATCCAAGGGACCCCTGCCAGAGTAGTTCCTATGACGGTGAAGACTTCGAATTTATCGAACTGAAAAACATCGGACCTGATACTCTGCACCTGTGTGGTGTTAAGTTCACCGATGGTATCACTTACAATTTCCCGGGTGATGTAGAGGGAACAATAATAGATGTAAATGTGGAAAACATTACTTTGGTCAATCATACTTATTCCTGGAAATATGACAGGAGTGATATAGACCTTGGGACGGCGTGGCGTCAGGTCGGTTACGATGATTCGACCTGGTCTTCCGGGTCGGCGCTTCTGTACAGAGAAAGCAGTTCTTTACCCTCGCCATGGGTGAAGAACACAGAATTCAATCCGTATGATGATTCGCTTACTACATATTATTTTCGCACGCATTTTAATCTCAATGCCGACCCTTATGATACAAATGTCGAGATAACCCTGGAAGCCAATACACTTATCGACGACGGTGCGGTGATTTATCTCAACGGTACCGAAGCAGAGCGTATCGGGATGCCGGGAGGGGAAATAACTCATTCGACTTATGCCTCGCGTGGGATAACAGACGCAACAAATGAAACTTTCAGTATCTCTTCAAATCTGCTGGTTGAAAGCGAAAATGTTCTTGCTGTTGAAGTGCATCAGGGTGCGGCTACCAGCAGCGATATCGTATTCGGCCTGACGCTGGACGCCAACATTACCACCACAACCGTTACCATAATTCCAGACAGCAATAGTATAACTCTTGACCCGAATGAATATGTTCTTGTTGTAAAAGACCCGAACGCTTTTGCCGAGGGGTATCCGAGTGTGCCGGTGCCGGCGGAGAAGATTTTAGGCCCGTATATCGGACAACAGGATAATGGCGGAGAGACTATCAAACTGGAAGATTTTACCAACAGTACAATTCAGGAGTTCAGTTATAATGACGGCTGGTATCCGATAACCGATGGTACCGGTTTCTCACTGGTTGTTATCGATTGTAATGAACCCAATCTGGATACCTGGGATGACAGGGCCGGCTGGCGGCCGAGTGCAGCCATTGACGGCTCGCCGGGAGCCGATGATGAAAGTCCGGTTCAAAATCCCGGTGCGGTTGTAATTAACGAAGTTCTGGCGCATTCTCACGAGAGCAATCCTGACTGGATAGAACTACACAACAGCACCGAAGAGCCCATCAACATCGGGGGCTGGTTTCTCAGCGACGACAATTTAGATTTGACCAAATATGAAATTGAGATAGGCACATCGATACCGCCAAACGGTTATATTGTGTTTTATGAGGATGTAAATTTTGGTTATGGCTCGCCTGACCCGGGTAGTCATACAGGCTTTGCATTAAGTGAAAACGGTGAAACAGTATATCTGTCTTCAGGTCTGGACGGTCAATTGACCGGATACAGTGAAGACGAGGACTTTGGTGCTTCAGAGGCAGGTATAGCTTTCGGCAGATACTACAAGAGCAGCACCGATACGTTTAACTTTGTAGCGATGAGCTTGAATACTCCGGGTAGTGCCAATGCATATCCCAAGGTCGGGCCTATTGTGATTAACGAGATTATGTATCATCCGGAACCGGACGGCGATGCTGAATATATAGAACTTTACAACATAGAAAATTATCCTGTGGACCTGCAGGAATACGACAACGAACAGCTTATCTATGTCCCGTGGAAGTTGACCGATGGGATAGATTTTACTTTCCCGCTCGGTGTTACAATACCGGCTTACGGATATTTACTGCTCGTGAAGGACATAGCGGTATTTGATGTGGCGTATCCGGGAACACCCGGCGGGATACAGAAATTCCAGTGGACCAGCGGCAAGCTGGCGAATGATGGTGAAAAAGTTGAGATTGGTATGCCCGGTGATATGGATGGGGATGTGCGTGTGTACATTCGCATAGACCGTATTAACTACGGTGATAAATATCCCTGGCCGACGGAACCGGACGGTGAAAACGGAGATAGTGTATCATCGCTGACGCGAATCGACCCATACCTTTATGGCAACGACCCCAACAACTGGCAGGCGGCCTTGCCTACGCCAGGTGAATAATTTTTTATTAGAAAGCAGGAGAAAGTATGAAAATAAAACTGAAGTTTCTCGGTGCGGCTCAGAATGTTACAGGCTCACGGCATTTTTTTGAGGCTAATGGCGTCAAGGTTCTGGTGGACTGCGGTTTCTATCAGGAACGGCAATTCAAAGAAAGAAACTGGGACCCGTTTCCAATACCACCGGCTGATATTGATGCGGTACTCTTAACACATGCCCATTTGGACCATTGCGGTTTGCTGCCGAAATTGGTCAAAGAGGGATTCAAAGGCAAGATATATTGTACCGAGGCCACGGCCGAAATTGTGAAGATTATACTGCTGGATTCTGCGAAGATACAGGAAGAAGACGCCGAGCATAAGCGCAAGAGACATGAGAAAGAAGGCCGGAAAGCTGAACATCCGGAGGTTCCGCTTTATACCATCGAAGATGCTGAGGCCTGTTTTCCGCTTTTTTCACCTGTCGAATACCGCAAATCCGTGGATATCGGTGACGGTGTTGAAGCGACTTTCTATGACGCAGGTCATGTGCTTGGTTCTTCTATAATAAGAGTCAAGGTGCGCCAGGGTGGGCAGGAAAGGATAATCTTATTTTCCGGTGATATTGGCCGGCCGGACAGACCCATCGTATGTGACCCTACTGTTTTCGATGCTGCTGACTATGTCTTCATAGAGTCCACCTATGGCGACAGGGTACATCAGGATACAGAAGATATAAAGAGACTGATTGGTGAAGTGATAAACTCAACAAGAAAAGCCGGCGGCAATATTATTGTTCCGAGCTTTGCTCTCGAACGTTCTCAGGAGGTTTTGTACTATCTAAACGAGTTGCTGCTTGAAAAAACGATAGAGCCTCTGAAGATTTTCCTGGACAGTCCGATGGCCTCGAGAATCACCGAGGTTTTTAAACATCATCCCGAATTGTTCGATGAGGAAATGACGGAATTTGTTAATAACCATGAATCACCGTTTAAGATTCCCGGTCTTTCAATGACCGGTACCGCCGATGAGTCGAAGGCGATTAACAATGCCAAAGGAACGATTATGGTGATAGCCGGCTCGGGGATGTGCACAGGCGGAAGAGTAAAGTATCATCTGGTCAATAACATCACCCGGCCGGAATGTACGATAATGTTTGTTGGATACCAGGCAATCGGTACGCTCGGCAGGTCGATTGTCGATGGGATTGAAAAGGTAAGGATACTTGGCGCCAAATATCCGGTCAAGGCGAAGATAGTTAGGATACACGGGTTTTCGGCCCACGCGGACAAGGAGGAACTTCTCACATGGCTAAAGGGACTTAAAAAGCCTCCACGGCGGGTTTTTGTGGTGCATGGTGAAAGTGAAAGTGCAAAGCATTTTGGCGATTATGTCAAAGAACAAACCGGCTGGGAGGTAACCGTCCCTGCCTATCAGGATGAGATTATTGTCGATTAGTTATCGACTGCGACTTAAGATTGGCCGGCTATATCGGGAAAAGTTTTTCTCGATTTATACTTTATTTTACATTTGGAATTATGCTTGAAGAAAGTTTTTTTACGATTTTTTCTTTCGGCTTGCAATGTAGCTGAGGAGTATGCCCAACTCGAACAGAAGGTACAGCGGTATAGCCAGCGCTATTTGAGAGACTACATCAGGAGGTGTGGCCATAGCTGCAGCTATAACAATAACAAGTATAACGTATTTTCTTGATGCCGATAAAGCTTTTAGAGATACCAGGCCTGTTTTATTCAAAAAGAAAATCGCGATGGGAGTTTGAAAGGCGATACCGAAGACCAGCATAAGATGAGTTATAAAAGCTATATAATTCATGAAGGTCCAGTAGTCTGAACCGAGGTTGACCCAGGTATTAATTTTCAGAAAGAAACTCAAAGCCAGTGGAGCAACAATGACAAGGAAAAATACCGCCCCGCAGACAAATAAAGCTGCTGAAAAGGGTGCCGCTATATATACATACTTTCTTTCTTTGGGATAAAGCCCTGCGGCGACAAACATCCATATGTGATAAAAGACCCAGGGAGACGAGACGAGCAGACCTGCGACTAAAGATATTTTTATGTAGCTGGTAAATCCTTCGGCTGGTGCAAGAGTTTGCAGATTCGCACCTTCTCCCATCACAGAAACATACGGTAGTCTTACAAAAGCTATTATATATCGGCCAAAAAACAAGCCTAATATGGCACCTATGGCCAGTCCTGCAAGAGCATAGAGCAGGCGTGAACGCAGTTCCTCAAGATGGTCTCCCAAGCTCATAGTGGTGTCAAGCGGGTCTTGACTTGATTTGGTTTTACTCTCTTTTGATTTTCGTTTTTCAACTGACATCTGGAAATTACCAATTAACCTCTATATGTTGTCTTTAGAAAAGGTTGAATCTGAAAACAACCCGGACGGCATGAGTTAATCGGTGTAATCTTCTTCGTTCAGGCCGGCGGCGTCTTTGGCCTCGGTGACTATATCGTCCTTGATTTTTCTAACGTCTTTTTCGATGTCATCCTTGGTATCTTTGGCTTCATTGATACCCTTTTTGAATTCGGTCAGGCTTTTGCCTATGTTTCGGGCGATTTCGGGCAGTCGCCTACCAAATATAACCAGAGCAACAACAAGAATAACAACACTCTCAACGGGCCCCGGCGTCCAAAACCCCAGGAACGATAAATATTCGGTCATTTTAAGTCTCCTTATTTTTCGAATTAGTTATTATACCAGAGCCTCGGCTGTCAGGTCAATGAGTAATATTTAATTAAAATTTGTTATTGGCGGTGTAAAGTAAGCGGGCAAATTCAATTATCAGCGTTACAGTTTTATGGCAACAACTTTTATGTCCCGGTCGCGGTCGGCTGCGACGGCGAGTATTCGGCCGTTGCTGTCGGCGGCGACGCTTTGTCCGCCGAACAACTGGTCTTTCCATGGACCTTTTGTTATTTCGCCGACGACATCGGTGCCAACAATGGCTGCGCCTGTTTTTTGTGCCGCTTTTTTGACGGTTTTTTCGAGCTTTTTGCCGTGAGCGGGCCACTTTTCTTCGGGGGCGGCCCAGCCGTAAGGGACCAGCAGCAAATCGGGTTTCAGGGCGGCCATCTTTTTGAGGATGGCATCTTCAAATGTATCGGCGCAGATTAACAGGCCGATTTTGCCGAATTTTGTCTGCACTGCGTCAACATCTTTGCCGGGGGTATAAGGCGGGGTCATCAGTTCGGTTAATATATTTATCTTTCTGTGCTTTAGAAGAATGCGGCCGTTATCGTCGATTAATATTACCGAGTCATAAAGATTTGTGCCATCGGTTTCAGTCAGACCTGCACAAAGGTACGTCTTATATTTTTTTGCCAGCCGGCAAAGATGTCTGGAGTCTTTGCCGGGGATTGGACAGGCCCTTTGATGAGAATCTGAATTTACCCAGCCTAATATGACGGTTTCCGGAAAGCAGATGATATTGGCTTTGGCGGTTTTGGCCTGGCGGATAGCATTTTCAATTCGGACAAAATTTCCGCAGCGGTCTCCGTCGAGTGTAAAAATCTGACACATAGCAACTCGTACAGTTTTCATTTTTAGCAGTGACCTCGTTTCAGTCAAAAATATTGACCTTCATCAACCCCACTTTACATTCTTCAGGACTTTCTCTTTTTCGGCAAGATTGAAGATGCGTCGGGCATTTGCGTGCATTATGGGGTCAATTAATTCCAACGCATTATTCAGGCTCAACCATCCTTCCTCCACCAGTTCCGACAGGGCAAGGGCTATACCGTTTCTGGCTATTACGGCGTGGCCTAAAACCGGCTCAACCGGAATATAGTCACCGCCGAAAGTCAGGATTTTATTGGCGGGTGCGGTGACGAGATATTTTTTCAGGAAGTCTTTAGCGGCGATGGGATTGATAATCCACGCCCAGCACATATCCACATTGGCATTGGTGTAGTGTTTGGCGGCTGCAATCAACTCCTCATAGTAAGGGTAACAGATGTGCATAAAGACAAACTGCGTTTGCGGCGCCATCCGGCACAAATCCGTTGCCGAACCGGGATTGTTAATGAGTCGCGACAGCGGCATCTTGTTATAGCCGGCATAGATACCTGTGTGCAACTTGACCGGCAGGTTGGCTTTGGTGGCCTTCTCGACGGCATACCAGAACAGGTGGTCTTCAAGAGCCTTTTTCTCCTGTGGGGTGAGTGATTGTTCGGCGAGTCTCTTTTTGAATATAGCTTCGACTTTTTTGGCTGGAACTTTTTCGTAATTGATATCGCGATTATAGGCGTTTTGTGATTTGACAGCCACGGCGTATTTTTCATATTTATTGAACCAGAAGTCTATCACCCTGTGCCAGTCGGACAGGGAAGTGACTTTAATACCTGTCGGGCGGCCGAATTCCTTAAGGTCTGGCCCAAAAAACATTCCCAAAATGCTTAAATCCTGCATCAGCAGCGTCGGCATGTCGGACTGGCTGAAAGGGTGACTGAGGCAGTTGACCTGGCAGGATTCTATATTTGCCAAATCACATAAAATATATTTATAGAAGCCGGGACGGCGGACTTTTTCATATCCCGCCTGTACTTTTTTGATTGTTTTGGCTGAGAGTTCATCGACATCATAAAGCCGATTAAGTGTGATATTGACCGCCTGTCCGTAGCCCGTATTTTTTACGGCCGGCCAAAACGGCTCAAGTAAAGCCCACTTTTCGATTGGGTCAGTTGCGGGAGAGAATAATTTATCAAAAGTTTTTTGCGGCATCCCCGCAGTGCGCATATCGTAATTGATATAATGACTGAGGACCTTGGTCCAGTCGTCGTTTTCGCCGCTTTGATGAAGGCGCTGCTTTTCTTCGGGCAGGTGTTCGTGGGTATCGATAAAAGGCGTTTGAGAAACCTTTTGAAAAATCGTTTTTCGAATATCGCCCGAGCTGTAATTTTCAGCTTCCCTGTCTTTGCCGGCGGCGGTCCTCGAACCCAGAAACGCCGAGGCGCCTATTGCACCGATGCTCTTAAGGGTGGTTCTTCTTGACATTAAGTTTCTTTTGGTCATAACGCCTGTCCTCTATGAAAAACCTGAAAAACTGATTATTGCAGGAATAAGTACACTTTTTCTGTGGTATTTCGTTACGTTAAGGCCTTCAAAACAGCCAATATTGACAAGCAGGCCGGCAGGAAGTATAATCTTTTTCTAAATCAGGGTCAAGTAACCCGGTTAGAAACTTTGTTTTTTGCATTATAATTACCGGTTTTTGAAAATCCTGACGGGGAAACTGCCTTTATTGGAGTTGGCTATGGGTTCTGTCCCTCATCGAGCAAGGCGTCTTGAGACTGCTGTGAGTATTTGCATATTGGTTGTTCTTTGTCTTATCGGCTTTGGAGTGTTTATAAAGCAATTTGACTCGGACATCAGCCGTTTTGGTTTAGAGACGGCTTCTTCAGGATTGGCGGCAAAATCGGAAATAAGCGAAAAAGCGGAAACCACTCTAATCTCTCTGGCGCCTTCCGGCTACAAAATGCTTTCAGAAGAGGAACTCTACAATGCCGAAAGCCTTTACGAAAAAATTAACGGCAAGGCGCCGTTTTATACAGAGTCCGGCTTTGTGGAGCTGTCCACCCA
>CAZTKW010000028.1:0-13730 GCA_964614315.1 uncultured Pirellulales bacterium | reverse complement strand
GGGAGCGTGGTGATGGTTGCCGGTTAGGCTGAGTTGGTTCGCTGGTTGCTGATGTGAGCTGTTGTTGCCGGAGGCCGCAACGAGGAAACCTACAGTAAGTACGCCGCAGGCGTACGGATAAAATAGTTTCCGAGCAGAAGGCAACAACAGCTTAGAGAGGGGGAAAAATGGGGTTGTTAATGGAGTGGATATATTGGATAGATTTGGTTTGAAGGGATTTTTATTTTAAGTTAAAAAGTGCTGTATTTTATTCGGGACAAATCTTCACCCTCATGTGGCTTGCGAAAAACAAACAAATGCTCGTGCATTATTAAATAAAATTTATCCCTCTTTGCTTTCCACTCCCAACGCTTGGTATATTTACAGTTGTGCTGAACCTTGACGATGTCTTCTTTTAATACAAAACCGGCTTTTAGAAAACGCTGCATAACCTGGAAGGCAAGCGGAACAAAATGCTTTCCTTTGCGGGTATTACCTATGAGTATGGCACAATACTTGTCCGGTTTGAGGACACGAAATAATTCTTTTGCAATCTTTTCGATTTCATCGCAGAACTTTGGAAGACTGCCTATGTTTGAAAGGTCTTCCGCTATCTTGCCGTCCGAGTACTTGATTATATTCATATATGGCGGGTGAGTAAGAACAAGGTCAAAGGAACTATCCTTTAGAAAAGATAAATCGTGAGCATCGCCGACCTTTACTGTTTGTTTGCTGGACGGCTGATGTTTAAATTTCAACGCCTCTTCGGCCAGCTTCACCGCCTCTGGATTGATATCCATTCCTAAGGCATTTCTCGCTAATAGCTTTGCTTCGATAAGGGTGGTGCCGGAACCTACCATCGGGTCGAGGATGGAGTCATCTTTTTTAGAATACATTTCAATGATGTTTCGAGCTATTTGCGGGGCAAAGTTGCCGCGATAGGATGAATTGTGCGTAGCCCAGTTGCCCCGCTGCGGAAAAGACCAGACGGTAGTAGATTCAGGTAAGTAGTTTTGGGTCGTATTCATATGCCGCGTAATCCACCACCACCACCCTCATTTGTAAAAATCGTGTTCCATGTGTTATTCTGGATAGCAAAAGGAGGATTCAGCTTCTTTAGTTCATCCGGACATATTCCTAGCAATGGGCATGATGATTCACACTTATAGTTTATCTCGGTTTCTAACCATTTGAAGAATCTTTCTCTTTTCTTACCACTTATACAACTCCTATCTGTAGCGCGACAACATCCTAAAAATCCTTGGCGCGTACTAGCATTTGCAAGACGAAAGAAGAAAGCATCGAACCTTGCTGGGTAAGTGACAATATTACTACCACCATTCAATTCTTTACATTTGAACCAAACTCTTCTAAAAGCTTCTTCAGTGCAACTAGCCGTCATCATATACTGATAATCATATTGGTCCAACAGGTCATTTAATAGTTTGGGTAATGCAAAATCTATTATTCCTGTTCGCAGTGCTACACGCATGATCCTATTGTCTGATATTATGTTTACTGCTTCGAGGTTGGATTTATAAAGCCAAATTCCAAATTCGTAAAAATCTCTCAAGATCATGTTAGCTTTTTTGGATGCTATACCTGTGAATTTTTTCAAAACATGGTAAATAGCCTCCGCGTCTCCATCGCACTTTGCGAATATTAGATATGGATCACCCTCATAGTTATTCATTAATGAATTGGAAATGTCTGTGATGTATCTTATCCTTTCCTCGACATTTCTCTCTGCGCCACCAAGAACAGTCAGAAATTCCAATGCTTTTTCCCTTTCTTTTAGTTGGCTCGGCATTGGAATTTCGCCGAATTTTGCTTTTAATTTTTGGGAAAATTGTTTGTCGATAGGAGGCAATATTTGTGTAAAATCTTGAAGTGCATGAAGAATTCTAATAAAAACAAATTCTCTCGGAGTCATAGAACCTAGACATGAATTTATGGCGTCTGGTTCGACCTCTTTAGGAACCATCCTTAATGAATTGGCGTTTTTAAAAATAACATTTATTCTTTTGGCTAACGATATGATTCTGTTTTGGGGATAAAAGAAGGAAAGAACCTTCTGAGAATAATCGTCCCAAATAGCCAAGAATTCCGTGTGCCTTTTCCACCTTGGAAGTGTAGCTTCCTTACCTTTGTAAAAGCTACTCTGCAAATCATGCACTTCTCCATTAGCTCTTCTTTCAAAAAAGAACTTGTTAAGAGTGATTAGCAGCTCCCTTAAAAACTCTATTCTCCTCTTTTCGGTGTTGATAGTTTTCTTTGCTAAGCTTCCTAGATTCTCTTGTAGATTAAGAATTATTCCATTTGATTTAGCCATTTTATAACTCAGCTACATGATTCGGATAAATATTTTTTAGTTAGTAATAATTAGTTCGTTAATTTGTCCCCGTCTCGATGCTTTGCAGTTGATCGCTCTGTTTGCTTTGACTTTATCAATTACAAATCCCTTGTATTTATCCTCAAAGAAGTGGTCTTCCGGGTCTTCGTTTTTGGGGTCGGAGTTGCTCAGGAGAAACCTGGCTCCTCTTTCGTTTATCTGCTTACAAAATTCGGAGAGACGAATTTGATCTTCGTTGCCAAAGTCTTCCTTGGAGTAAGAAGTAAAACTTGCGGTTGGGCTTAACGGCCTATACGGAGGATCAAAATATACGAACGCAGTTTCAGTGATGTATTGGTCACTTTGCTCGAAGTCGGAACAAATTATTTCCGCATTTTGGAGGATACTTGAGGCCACTCGGAGGTTTTCTTCATTGCATATTGTCGGGTTTTTATAATCGCCGGAAGGAACGTTAAATCCGCCTTTTTTATTGACCCTGTACAGGCCGTTGTAGCAGGTTTTGTTAAGGAAGATTAATTTTGCGGAGGATCTATCGGAGTTGAACTGGTCCCTTGTATCATAATAGAAGCGTTTCTGTTGGTTTTTTTTCTTCGAATGAAACTCGTCTTCAAGAGATTTTAGTTTTTCTATAAGAGAGTCGACATCATTTCTAATGGCGTTGTAACATTTTATTAAGTCTTCATTGATATCGAAGAGGTAGAAATGTTTGATAGATTCGTACTTTTGAGCAATGTGGAAGAAGACAGCTCCTCCGCCGACAAAAGGCTCAACATAGGTGTCTATTTGACCCGCTTCAAAATCTGGAGGCAAACGGCGTTCAATCTCAGCCAATAGCTTGCCTTTCCCGCCTGCCCATTTGAGGAAAGGTTTAACTTTTGCCAAAGTTGAGTTTTCCACAAGAACAGTCATAGTGTTGCCCTCAAAATATTAATCTTACAAAAAGCATTTTAGCGAAGACAAAACAGGTTGCAAGAGAAAACCAATGAGGAACAGAATTCCCGGTGGAGGCGATGGGGGCGAGGCACCCCAAAGTGGCTTTGGAGATAGTTATTGGGGGAAAAGATAAAAGAAAAGGCAGCGAGCATCGCAAGCGGGTTTAAAATGGGTGTTCAAAATGATTGACAGTTTGTTCTAATGAGGGTAACTTAGTGTCGGAATTGAGGTTTTGTCGTTTTATAATGGCTTCGATATTATGAAAATTTCACTGAACTGGCTGAAGGATTATATTCAAACCGGCCTTGCCGCCGGAGAAATCGCGGATATTTTAAGCGATTTGGGCTTTCCGTGTGAAGGAATCGCAGAACTCGACGATGATTTTGTAATCGATGTCGAGATAACCAGCAACCGCGGTGACTGCCTTGGTTATATCGGTATCGCCCGTGAATTGGCGGCTGCGACGGGAAAAGAATTAAAGATACCGGCGGTTCATTTAGATGAATCGGAAAAGGATGTTACGGCTTTTACCAATGTGGAAATTGCCGAACCGAACCTGTGCCACCGATATACGGCCCGAATTATCGATGGGGTCAAAATCGGCCCCTCGCCGGACTGGATGAAAAAGCGGCTTGAAGCGATTGGAATGCGAAGCGTTAACAACGTTGTCGATGCGACGAATTATGCCCTGATGGAGACATCTCAGCCGCCCCACGCTTTTGACTTTGCTAAAATAGCCGAAGGAAAAATAATAGTCAGAAAGGCAGTTGCGGGCGAGACAATTGTCAGTATAGACGGCTCAAAGTGCGAGTTAGACCGTAATATGCTGATAATTGCCGACGCCGAAAGGCCGGTGGCTGTGGCGGGGGTTATGGGTGGGCTGGATACGGAGGTCAGCGATACGACAACTACAATCCTTCTGGAAGACGCCTATTTTGACCCAGTGAGCGTGCGGACGACATCCCGCAGGCTCAGCCTGCCTTCGGAGGCCTCTTTCCGGTTCGAACGCACCGTTGATGTCGAGATGGTTGATTTGGCCTCAAAGCGCACGGCCGAGTTAATCAAACAGGTGGCCGGGGGAACAATTGCCAAGGGAGTGGTTGATATTTATCCAAAAAAACCAGCTAAAAAACAGGTGACACTTAGATTAGCCCGTTTGAAAAAGCTGTTAGGTATCGAGATACCGGCAGAGAAAGTAACAGAAATTCTGTCGAGATTAAGTTTTCGGCCGGAGCGCAGCGATGATTCGATAATCTGCTCAGTGCCTTCCTGGCGAAGCGATATCTACCGCGAGGCTGATTTAATAGAAGAGGTGGCACGGGTCAACGGCTATAGTAAAGTACCAACCGAGCGCAAAATTAAAATCGAGGTGGTGCCGGTCGATGCCCGTCAAAAATCAGTTGAGGGGATTGGCAGATACCTTAACGGCTGCGGCTTTTATGAAACGATTAACGTAACTTTCGAAGATGAAAGTATTACGGCGCTTTTCGCCGGAGGTGACGAAAAAAAGTATCTGGCTGTGAAAGACGTATCGAGAAAAAACGCGAATATACTTCGCAAAAGTCTTTTAGGCTCATTGCTTAGCGTTTTAAGAACCAACCTTAACGCCAAGAACACACCGTGCAGAATATTTGAAATTGCGGATATTTTCATACCGGCCGGGAAAAGCGGCCAACTGCCGATTGAAAGTACCAAGCTGGCTTTAGTCTGCGACAGCGACCTTCAGGACCTTCGCGGCGCGGTTGAGGGCCTTATAAAAAGTATCGATAGAAATGCTCAAGCTATTTTTACACCAGTCGAATTAGTCTGGGCCGGGGCAGGCGCGGAAATAGGCGTAAACGGCAGGACAATCGGAACGGCCGGGATGGTTTCGCAGGCTGTTCGGGATAAATTCGATTTCAAGGACGTCGCACCAGTTGCTGCGGAGCTGGATTTTGCTGAGCTTATGGCACTGCAGTCCGGGCCGGTAAAGGTCAGGCCTATTGCGAGATATCCGGCTGTAGAGCGAGACCTATCTATTATTGTCGATGAAAATGTTCCGTGGTCCGAGATTGCCGAAGCGGTGAGTAAAAAGGCCCCGGCCGAGCTTGAAGACGTGCGTTTCGTCGGTATATATCACGGCAAGGGCATACCATCGGGCAGAAAGAGCGTTACGCTTTCGCTGCGGTTCAGGAACCAGGACGGCACTTTGACTCACGAAACAGTCGATAGCTTTGAAGGCGGCATCATGAAAAGCCTGGCAAAATCAGTTGGCGCCGAGCTACGCACCATTTGAAGGGCAAAAGAAAAAGTTTGTAATAAATTATAATCCGGCAAACACACAGGGGGACAAAGTAAGAGCATCGTCATTTCCCATTATCGAGAATGGCGAGTATCTCTTCGGGTTTTTCTACAAGGCTTTTTGCCCCGCTTGCGAGCAGTTCTTGGGCATCACGAAAGCCCCATAGTACACCGACGGGATACATTCGGGCCGAACAGGCGGTCCGCATATCGGTATTCGTATCGCCGATATAGAGAAAGTCCTCTGGGGGTATCGCAAGTTCCTGGGCTATTTCGAGTGCGGCACCGGGATGAGGTTTTGGGGGTGATGAGGGCACGGCGCCGCGGACAATTCGAAAAGAGAAGTCCGACAGCAGTTTTTCAACCATGATTTGTGTAAAACAATCCGGCTTGTTGGAGAGGACCGCCTTGGGAATATTTCGTTTTTCGATGGCCGAAAGTAATTCAGGTACACCGGGATATGGTTTTGTGTTGTCGGGCCAACGTCTGCTGTATTCGTCCTGCATAGCCGTCATATATTTATTTATAGTCTGTTCATTTAGATGATCCTCCGGCAGCACACATTTAACGAAATTCTCCGTGCCGTCGCCTACAAAGTAACGGTATGAATCAGTTGGATGGGGTGCAAAACCGAATCTAATCAATGTAGAATTCATCGAGTTAGCAAGGTCGGTGAGAGTATCAAGCAGTGTGCCGTCAAGGTCAAATAGTATTGCTCGGAACGTTATTTTACTTTACCTCCAAAAAACAAACTGAAAAAAAATTATAATAAATCCGCTTTGGATTACCAGTAAAATCGACATAAGCAGGCGTTTTGATTTTATCAGCTTAATTTAACTTCAGAAAAACCGCCGAAAGGCCGAAAAAAACGGTAGTAAGGTCACTGTAAAATACTTTCTAATTGAGAAACCAGATTTGTGAGTATTTTCTTGACTTTTGCTTTGAGTTTTGGTACAAACAATATTGCAGGTAAACCCCTGCGGTGTTCGTACAGAAGCTGGATTTGAAAAAACCGATACACCCTTATTCAGGGAAATCAGGTCTTGCCGGCTCGGAAATGCCTACTCGATAGGACTTTCGGACGCAAGCAACGATTGCCCACTTGGAAATAATGGGTTTTCTTCAAACGCTTCTTTACGGCACATGTGGAGGAGTACCCTGCAATAAATAAAAGGTCTGTTTAGGCAGGCCTTTTTTTGTGTTTTTGGCCTGTAAAATCACTGAATATAGGACCAACAAAAAAACTTAAACTTCACATCTGCAGCAGCTTTTAGCCTTAAGCCGAAGTTTATATTTGTCGATTAAAATAGGGACTCTTTTCAGGCTTAGAGTCAAGAGCTTATTATTATTGACCTTACTGAGAGGTGAAAATGCCAAGTGTACGCAGCTTTACAATTTTGCCGGCCCTGCCGGAGACGCTCAGGGATTTGGATTTTATCACCAGGAATATGTTTTGGACATGGAACCTTGAGTTTGTTGACCTTTTCAAACGGATTGACAGTAATCTATGGAAGGCCTGCGGATATAATCCGGTCAAACTTCTTGGCACTGTAGCACAAGAGACCTTAGAAGGCTTATCTGAAAACCAGGGCTTTATAAGTGAACTGCAGCGAGCTGCGGAAAAACTCAGAGCCTATCTTGATTCATCCACGTGGTTTGAAAAGGTCAGCACTAAATATGACAAACCGATTATCGGCTATTTTAGCGCCGAGTTTGGAATTCACGAATGTTTGCCAGTTTATTCCGGAGGTCTTGGAATCCTAGCCGGCGACCACTTAAAAAGCGCTTCCGATTTAGGTGTTCCCTTAGTCGGCATCGGTTTGATGTATCAGAAAGGCTATTTTCGTCAGTATTTGAACATCGACGGCTGGCAGCAGGAGGTTTATGCCGAGAACGATTTCTATAATATGCCTATCGAACTGGTTCGAAAACAGGATGGTCAGCCTCTGACGATTAGCGTTGAATACCCTGACGGCGATGTGTCGGCCCAGATATGGTGCGTTTCTGTTGGCAGAGTAAAACTCTACCTGTTGGACACGAACATTGCTGCTAATTCACCACAGGCCCGTATGATTACCACCAATCTTTATGGCGGAGACCTTGAAATGCGAATTCGTCAGGAAGTTATGCTGGGTATTGGCGGCCTGAGGGCTTTATCGGCTTTGGATATCGCGCCGACTGTTTGCCATATGAACGAAGGCCACGCCGCCTTCCTGGCACTGGAACGAATTCGGCAACTGACAACCACAACTGATTTAACTTTTGACCAGGCAGCCGAAGCCACGAAATCAGGAAATGTTTTTACAGTGCATACCCCTGTAAAGGCTGGAAATGACGAATTTCCGCCCGAAATGATGAAAAAATATTTTGCTGGTTTTCTTCCTGCTCTTGGAATAGATGAAAAACGGTTTTTAGCCCTGGGTAGAGTTGATGCGGATAATGAAAAAGAAACTTTCAAAATGCCGATTTTGGCCTTGAACCTCAGCTGTTATAGAAACGGCGTAAGTAAAGTGCACGGAGAGGTCTCACGTAAAATGTGGTCCCCACTCTGGCCAGATGTACCTGTTAATGAAGTACCCATTACGTCTATCACAAACGGCGTCCATATAAAAAGCTGGTTGTCAAAGGAAATGAATTCTTTATATGAAAGATATCTCGGCTCGCATTGGCCTGACCAGATAGTAAACAAAAAGACATGGGTGAATGTCGACCAGATTCCTGACGAGGAATTTTGGCGAACACATCAGCGATGCAAAAGCAACTTGGTTGCCTTTGCCCGTGCCCGCCTTAAAATTCAGATGCAGCGAAGAGGCACTTACCATACCGAATTGAACTGGGCGGAAGAAGTGCTCGACCCCGAGGCCCTGACTATTGGTTTTGCCAGAAGATTTGCGACTTACAAAAGAGGAAATTTGTTACTCAAGGACCCGCAACGGCTTGTAAAGCTGCTTAACAGCGTCGAACGTCCTGTCCAAATTGTTTTTGCGGGCAAGGCTCACCCAAGAGATACCCAGGGGAAGGAGATTATTCGACAGATAATTCACTTTGCCTCTCAATACAAGGTAAGGCGCCGCATCGTATTGCTGGAAGACTATGATATCAATGTAGCCAGGTTCCTGGTTCGAGGAGTCGATGTTTGGCTTAATAATCCTCGACCGCCGCAGGAAGCCAGTGGAACCAGCGGTATGAAAGCCGCCATTAACGGCGCTCTCAATTTGAGTACTTTGGACGGCTGGTGGTGTGAAGGTTATATACCTGAGGGAGGATGGGCCATTGGTTCAGGTGAAATCTATGAGGATTTAGCTTATCAGGACATTGTAGAATCTCAGGCGATTTATAATATACTCGAAAACGAGGTCATACCTTTGTTTTACACTCGCTCAACTGACAAGCTGCCGCGAGCCTGGATACGAAGAATGAAGAATGCTATCAAGTGGAATACCCCAAGATTCAACACAAACAGGATGGTGGCTGATTATACCCGCAAGTTTTATGTCAGGGCTGCCGCTAAATGGCAATACCTGGCGGCTGATGCTATGGAAAAGGCAAAAGCCCTTGCTGACTGGAAATCCAATATGAAGAAGATTTGGCGTGAATTCGACATTAAAGATGTTCAGGTCAAGGTTAACAACAACGGAGATACAGCCTCGGAGCTAAATTCCAGACAGCCTCAGCTTAAAGTCGGTTCAAAGTTGAACATTAAGGCCCTGATTAAGCTTGGTAAAATAAATCCCGATGAAGTTTCAGTTGAGCTTTATCACGGTCCGGTTGATTCGTGGGGCAATATTAGAGATGGTTCAGCCGTCAGAATGGAGCATAGAGAAGCATCAGGCTGTGACGGTGAGCACTGGTTTGCAGGATTATTGCCTTGTAAATCTTCAGGACGCAGGGGTGTTGCTGTCAGGGTTATACCAAAGCACACTGATTTGGTTAATCCCTATGAACTGGGTTTAATTCTATGGGAAACTTCCACCACAACTACAGGATTCTCAGCTAATTAATATCGCTTCTCACGCAGAAGGCTGGTTGACGAATACTGTTTATTCACCTTCTTTGCTGCTTATCAATTCATAAGCCTCTTCAGCCGACTTTGAATTCTCGAGCCTCCCCTTGAACTCTTCATCCAGCATAAGTTTGCTTATTTTGGCCAATGCCTGGATATGAGGCCCGGTCTGGTCGGTAGGTGAAACCAGCAGAATAATTATTTTCACTGGTTTTCCGTCGATACTTTCAAAATCAATCGGCTCGTGTGCGATTCCAAGAGACATCACGAGTTTTTTGACGGCTTTACATTTGCCGTGCGGGATTGCGATTCCGGAGCCGATTCCGGTGCTTCTGGTTTGTTCACGTGTCATAACCGCATCTAAAGCGGTTTTTTTATCAAAACCCGACAGGTCGGGATTTGCCTCGAGCAAGTCCACAAGTTCTCTTATCACCGACTCTTTATCTTTGCTTTCAACCGGTACTTTAACGCACTCTGAAGGCAGTATTTGTGTTAAGTTCATATCAGTTAATACCAATGCCATACTTAAATTTCCTTTTTATAACGAACCCTCTAATATACTTAATTTCGGTTCTGATTGCAACAACTTTACAAAAAAATACGTCAAAAAAGCGATTTTGGTCTTTCTGCGTTACTTAATTTCTGAGAAAAAGCGGTTAATTGCTTATTCTTGACAGAATAACGGGAATTTATTCTACTTAGGGCTATTGCAGAAATTATTGCTGAGTTAAGCTGTTGATTAATCTTTTTGAATTCGGCTGAAATCTCAGCCCGGTTTTGAAAGGAAGCCGTTATGGTGAAAATTATTTTAACCGCCGTTTTTACAGTTTTGTTGAGCGCACTGGTTGGTTGTAATACTGTTGAAACCGGCAATGAAAACCAAAAACCGTACCCCCCTGCCTCTACTGCGACAGTTGAGGCCGCCGAGCCGGCTTTTATCAAAAAAACCTATACCTACAAAACCTTAGATGATGTATACATAAAGGCGGATGTTTATCGCCCCGACGACACAAAACTTCGCCCTGTTGTCGTATGGTTACATGGTGGCGCCCTTGTTATGGGCAGCCGGCAGTATGTCCCCAAAAATATCCAGCAACTTTGTGAAAAAGAAGGTTTTGTCCTGGTTTCACTCGATTATCGTTTGGCTCCTGAAGTCAAGCTGCCGGCGATAATCGATGATATCAGAGATGCATTCGGCTGGATTAACCAGAAAGGAGCCAAGCTCTTTTATGCCGATACTAATAAAATAGTCGTAACAGGCGGTTCAGCCGGCGGTTATCTGACAATGATGACCGGTATCTGTGTTGAACCACCACCGGCCGCCCTGGTTGCATATTACGGCTATGGCGACGTTGATGGCCACTGGTACACCCAGCCATCAGCTTATTATCTTGAAAATGACCCGCTCTGGTCAAAAGACGAGGTCTATCAGGCCGTCGGCGGCAAAGTTCTCACCGAAACCACTAATCAGACTACCCCTACTTCCAGACAGCGCAGCAACTACTACCATTACCTTCGTCAGCACGGCCTGTGGACTAAGGAAGTGACCGGTTTTGACCCCGAAACCGAGCGCATTAACATAACACCGTATTGTCCCGTGCGCAACATCTCCTATCGGTATCCGCCGATTATGATGCTTCACGGTACCGATGATAATGACGTACCGTACGAAAAGTCCGCAGCAATGGCTGAAGAACTGGAACGACATAATGTCCCTAACGAATTTATAACAATTCCCCGAGCCGGTCACGGCCTGCGGGGCGGAGATAAAAAAATGGTCGCCGAAGCCCACTCACGAGCACTGGCATTCATAAAAAAACACCTAAAATAATATTTTTCCATTAATTTCTTGTGCCGTTTTGAGCGGTTCCGAGTTTATTTTGTTTATATCTGCGGGACGAAATATACAATACGAAATGCGACTTTTTCTTTGCATTTATAAACTGAATAAATAAAATGTTGCTTGTAACTGAGTATCCTTTTTATTTCGGATATATCTATGGAAAAGGTAAAGCTTTACGACACTACTCTTCGCGACGGTATGCAGGCCGAAGGCGTCAGCTTTTCCCTCGAGGACAAGCTTGCAATCGCCCAATGCCTCGATAACCTTGCAATTGATTACATCGAAGGTGGATATGCCGCTTCTAATCCCAAGGAGATGCAATTTTTTACCGAAGCGGCCAAACTCAAGCTGAAAAATTCAAAAATCGCAGCTTTCGGCAGCACGCGCAGGGCAGATACAAAAGTCTCCGATGATGCCTCGTTAAAGGCTATTTTTGCCTGTAAGAGTCCTACCGCTACCCTGGTCGGCAAAACCTGGGACATGCACGTTACCGATGTGCTGGGCTGCTCACTGGATGAAAACCTGAGTATCTGCGCAGAATCCGTCAAGTACCTGAAAAAGAAGGGGCTGGAAGTAATCTTTGATGCCGAGCATTTTTACGACGGCTATAGGAAAAATCCCGAATATGCGATGAAGGTTCTATCTGCCGCTGCCGAGGCCGGAGCTAATATCCTTGTACTTTGCGATACCAACGGCGGTTCCCTGCCTTGCGATGTGCATGAAATTACAAAAACCGTCTGCGTGCAATTCAGCCCGCTAATTGTTGGTATTCACGCTCATAATGACACGGACTGCGCCACAGCCAATACAATAGTTGCAGTTCAGGCCGGCGCACGCCACGTTCAGGGCACAATGAACGGGCTTGGAGAGCGATGCGGCAATGCCAATTTGTGCACTGTTATCCCTAATCTTGCTTTTAAGACGGATTTTGAAGTAATCAGCCCGGATAAAATCAAAACGCTGACAGAGGCATCGAGGTTTATTTTTGAGATTGGAAACCTCACTCCTGTAATGAATATGGCATACGTGGGGGAAAGCGCATTTGCTCACAAGGCCGGTTTACATGTAGATGCGCTTCGCAAAAATAAACGCACTTATGAGCACATCGACCCGAAACTTATCGGCAATGAGCGGAGGTTCCTCATTTCCGAGCTAAGCGGAAAGTCGAATATCTTAGCTGAGCTTGAAAAGACCAAGATAGGTCAGGACAAGCAGTTAGCTCAAAAGATTCTGACCACTGTACAGGAGCTTGAAAACGAAGGTTATCAGTTCGAAACTGCAAATGCCAGCTTCGATTTACTCGTCAAAAAGCTTATGGGGACATACAAGCCGTTTTTCGAGCTTATAAAATATCATACGACCGTAGAGAAAAACGCAGCTGGTAATATGATTACCGAAGCTACTGTTAAGCTCAAAGTTGACGGTATAACAGAACATGTTGTCGGCGAAGGTAACGGCCCGGTAAACGCACTTAACGCCGCCTTGAGAAAGTCGTTGGAGCGATTTTATCCAGCTATTCAGGATGTCCATCTGATTGACTATAAGGTTCGAGTGGTAAATGCCCGGGCGGGTACGGCTGCCAAGGTGCGGGTAATAATCGAATCACGCGATAAAAACTCAATCTGGGGTACCGTAGGCGTATCAGAGAATATAATCGAGGCAAGCTGGGAGGCCCTTGTCGATAGCGTCGAATATAAACTGCATAAAGACAGGCAGTGATTGCACGTCGAAAACGGAGGGCTTATTATTTTTGTCTGCTCGGTGGGCTAATGTGTCAGTGCGTTTAAATCAGCCGATGCTTTTTAAGAAAGACATCAAGATTTACGGCTGTAACTTCGCCTTAATTCTGGTGGGTTTGTATTTGCAATTAAAGCATGGGGTAATATAAAAAACCACCGGCCTCCCTGCTGCCAGCAGGGAGACTAATAGATGAGGGTGTATTTGCTGAGTAAAGCCCGCCGCAAAACGACAAGCCACAAAGGGCTGGGTCTATCCTCCTCCGGACCCGGCCCTTTTCTTTTTCGGCCTATGGGGGAAATATGTTTTTGAATTGTTAATATTTTTTACCGGCGGAAAAGAACCGGGGCCTGTACCAAGTTAACCAGTACAAGCCCCGAATTAAAAAAACAAGTATTTGTACTAATTTTCCCTTATGGAGATGGCAAATAAATTAAGTCAGCCCGTCACTGTCGGGTATTTTTCAGTTGGTAAAGTCTTTTCTTATAAGCAGTTATGCGGCATATTGAGATTCTACATAAGAGTGACAGGAATAGAAAAAAAGCAAGGACAAGAGCCAAAAATGAGGATTTTAATTGGTCATTTAGAAGCCCATTTTTTCC
>CAZTKW010000027.1:5892-14184 GCA_964614315.1 uncultured Pirellulales bacterium | reverse complement strand
GTTTTTGTGTATCGACTGTTTTTGGGAGGCTTGTTTTTGGGCTGAAAATGGGGGTTGGTACGTTGGCCGTGACAAAAAAATGTGCTTTTTGACAACAAAAAGACGAAAAAATGAACAAAAGTGAGAAAAATTGAACAAAAAGCGAATAAATGACTCGTTTTTGTGTGTAAAAACGTACAAAATTGCATGATGTTTTTCAATTCGTGCATCGGTGTTAAAATAGGCAGTTTAGAGTCGGGCAAAATTGCTCTCTCAAAATGAGGGCGAATAAAATGTTAGAATGGAGAAGATGGGTAGTGTGGGAAAGGAAAATTAAAAAGGTAAAAGGGAGAAAAATGGGGCTGACTAAATCCGTGCGTGTTGCTGTCGGAGGGGCAAATCAAAGCAGGAGAAAAACCGAAGTGATTCAGCGTGAAAAGAGCATAAAAAAAAGAGCGCAAACGATATATGCTCACGGCCCTTTCTTTTGTTATGACAGATGTCATCTATTTAGGTACGCAAGACGGGTCGCCTGGATTTACATTGCAATTGATTAACCAATTCGCTGCCATTTCCGCCAGGTCGTTTATGTCATAAGAAATCTGCCAGTTGGATGCTAACTGGGCAAAGTCTATTAATTCAACCCTGCAGTCATCGTTAAGATCACCGGCTACTACATAATAACACGGATGAGGGACGAAGGCGACACGAAACCCTACATCATTACCCTGAACGTACGGGAGGCGGGTGATCACGGAGGACGATCTAAGAGAGACCTCGGAACTGGTGTACGAGCCACCTCGAATGCTGCGACCCGTACTGTAGCGCGATTCTAACCACTCCTTAACGTTGCCTCCCATATCGAATGTGCCGTAGGGACTTTGACTGTTCTCGTGAGCGCCAACCACGGTGAAGTAGTATGGGCTGCCTATCGTGTAGCCTGCAGGGTCTGGCTGTACACCATCGTAAAACGTCGCATTGTTACCCGGGTCCGGGTCTATGAAATCATTGCTCGGAACGCTGTCGCTACCCGTTGGATAGTAAAAGTAATTGCCGGTTACCCCGTCATTCTTATGGTAAGCGGCTTTGTACCACTCATCCTGGGTTGGAAGCACCCAGGTAGCATCCGCTTTGCGTATAACGGCATTAAGTTCGTTTTTCCCCGTCGCCCCATTGAGGTAATACGAGCCGTCTTCCGTTGTCGTCAGTCCCTGAAGTCCGTTCGGTTGGCCGTTGTGCAACCAGTTGGCGAACCTTGCTGCATCACCCCACGAGACTTCGTGCACTGGCCTGTTTATACAGTTTGGATCTGCTGAATAGACATAACTGCCGGAAAGCCCGGACCGCTCGATCGACCACATTTCCGTCCAATAGAGGCCGTAGGTGTCCGTATCCGCGACGGCATTGAGAAATTCGGTATATTGGCCTACCGTTACCTCATAGGTGCCAATCTGGTATACGTAAGAGACACCGCCATAGCCGGTAGTATCATCGGCATTGCCTAGGTTACCTACGGTTGCCAAGTCAATTGTAAGCGCCCGTGCGCCTCCGCTACAGACAAACAACACACCAACCGCCATAAGAATAGATTTACTTCTCATTATTCTATATCCTCCTCAAAAATTGTTGTTAAGCCCAGACCACTAACGCGAATATCTCAACTTGCGCTTCATAATAACAAACAAAGAGCGTTAAAACAAACAAAGTCTATCTGTTTTTTAATTTTTACGGGTTTAGCTGAGTATATGCGTTCTTACAACGCTAGTGGTTTCGGGTCATTGCCAGCATACCCCTTGAATGTCATAACCACATTCAAGCCACTGTGAAGCCATATCGGCTAAATCATCAAAATCAGTTGTGTCCAGCCAGTCTTCTGCGAAAATCGCAAAATCATCAAAAGTAACCAGGCAATCATCATTGAGGTCCATCGACGGAGGCGCTGAACACTTAACAGCCAAGTTTATACCGTCTAAATCCCACCATACAACACTCGAACCTGATATCTGAGGCCACACGTCTTCATAGATATCATCTGTAAGTTGTGTCGTCGTTGTGCCGTCCCAGAAGAATGTCTCATAGTCAAAGTCGCCTGCCCATACTACATTCGAGCCGGATATCTGGGGGACAGAGTCGGAGTAGCTGTTATCTGAAACCTGTGTGATCGTTGCGCCGTCCCAGAAGAATATCTCATTGTCGCTACCATCGTGGCCATACCATACTACATTTGAGCCGGATATTTGAGGTGACAAGTCATCGTAGCTGTTGTTGGTAATCTGTGTGGTTGTACTGCCGTTCCAGAAGAATATCTCATTGTCTTCGCCACTATTACCCCCTGACCACACTACATTCGAGCCGGATATCTGGGGTATCCAACCGTTGGTGCTACCAGGAATCTTTATGGTCATTGTACCGTTCCAGAAAAGAATACCATAGTCCTCGCTGCTAGCGGACCAACCTGCCCACACCACATTTGAGCCGGATACCCGAGGGAACTCGTTCCAGAGGCTGTTATTTGTAAGCTGCGTGATCGTGCTGCCATCCCAGAAGAATATCTCAGGTAAGTCGTCGCTGACAGGATAGCCACACCATACTACATTCGAGCCGGATATGTCGATATTGGCGCCTTCCCACCAATCGTAAAAACCATCACGGTAGTTATTATCTGTAATCTGCGTGATAGTGTTGGGCTCATCGGCATTCCAGAAGAATATTTCATTGTCATTGCCATCCCAACCATACCATGCTACATTCGAACCGGATATCTGGGGACGGTAGCCACCGATACTGTTATCTATAACTTGAGTGGTCGTACCATTCCAGAAGGATATTCCACCGTTACTAGACCATGCTACATTCGAGCCGGATATCTGGGGGTATATACCACTACCTGCAAGCCGCATGATTTTCCAGCCTGGCGGGTCTGCCATAGCGCGGCCACAGATACCTAACAATACTGTAAAAAACAACAGAACTAATAAGCCGGCTTTTGAATTTATCTTCGCTGTCACTTTTCTTTCCTCCTCAAAGAATTATCGTTTTCTCCTTACTATCACCTCGCCAAATCCGGCCACATTAATCTTTCGTCCTATAATAACATATAAAGACCGTTAAAACAAACAAAATCTGCCTGTTTCTTAATTTTTCCGGGTTTTAGCTGAATATCCGCTTTTTACAGTGATATCAGCTTTGGTGTTTGAAGGTCTTCCTGCGGCGGCTTTGGTGATATCAGCACAATACTGTACTATAAGGACTAAAGCAATTTCCGGCAGGCGCTTTCCAATGCATCGAGCTTGTTCCGGACAACATCCCAGACGATTTTCAAATTAACACCAAAATATTCATGAATAAGCATATTCCGCAAGGCTATGATTTTGTACCATTCTATTTCCGCAGCATTTTCCTTAATTTCGTCAGGCAGAGAGCGGGCAGCTTCGCCGATGACCTCAAGATTGCGGATAACAGCATGTTGTGTTTTTCTGTCAGCTTCAAAAGCCTTATAGTCCATATCCTTAACGAATTCTCGAATAAAAGTTATCGCCTGCAGTATATCGTCGAGCTGTTGTTTATAGTCTCTTGGCATAAATTACTTCCCTTTCAATAAGGGGTTTAAGACGCGGCTTTACGGTATCAGCGGTTACCAGATCGACAGCTCTGCCGAACAGCCTCTCCAGATAAAATTTCAAATCCATATAATGGTCAAATGTTGGCTCAACAAAATCGACGAGAATGTCAACATCACTTTCCCTGTCAGCCTCATTGCGTGCCAGTGAGCCAAAAAGACCTATGCTGCGAACAGAAAAGTTCTGCTTTATTTCCTCCGACCTCTGATTTAGCAGTTTTAGGATGCTTTCTCGCGTAAACATTTGTATTGCCTTTCGCAAATTCGGGTTTTATTCCTATTTTTGCTAATCTGTTAAGCATTCACAGCCAAAGCTGGCTTTTATTGCCATAAAGTAAACCGCCTTAATGAAAAAATCAACTGATTTCACGGACGTTGTGACAAATTTTATTCGGTTTACAGAGCATATCTGCGGGAATACGGGTTTATAGACAACAGATGTTATAGTTGTCTGAGGGCTTCAAACATAGCGACTATATTGGCTGGGGGGACGTCTGGAAGTATGTTATGGACGGTGTTGAAGACGAAGCCTCCGCCGGGAGCAAAGATTTCTATTCGCTTTTTGACGTGGTCCTTCACTTCGGCGGGTGATGCGTTATTCAAGATGTTTCTGGTGTCGCAGCCGCCACCCCAAAAAGTTACATTGCTGCCGAACTCTTTTTTTAATCGCTTCGGGTCCATATCGGCGCAACTGGTTTGCACGGGGTTGATAATTTCAAAGCCAGCTTCGATAATGTCACCGAGGAGTTTGTAAATTGAGCCGCAACTGTGAAGAAACGTGTGCATATTGCTGTTTTTTTTGACGTAGGTGCAGTATGCAGTATGGTGCGGCTTGAAGAATTTGCGGTACATTTGCGGGGACATAAACGGGCCGGTATCCATGCCCAAATCGTCACCGAAACAAATTATATCGGCGAGGTCGCCAACGGCTTTGCAGACTTTTTCCAGCATTGCCATATTCCGCTCGACAAGGACATTTAGCAGTTTTTCAACTTCACGAGGGGCGGTACACAAATCCATCAAAAAGTTGTCCATTCGGCGGAGGATTGAGCCTCCTTCGAAGAGATTGCAGCCGCAGGCAACCATTAAGGCCCTGTCGGATTTTTCGCGCAGTTTTAGAGTTCGCTGTCTTAATTGCTGCCAGAAATCGGGCATTGAGGCGTTGTCCCAGGGGCTGCGCGTCATTGCAGACCAGAGGACCTTGTCCTGAGCCTGCGAGAGGCTGTTATAGTTGTCAGGATAACCATCGAGATATGGAAAACAGGTCTGGTCGAAGAAAGTGCCTGTCGGAGGCATTCTGGCGATTTTTGTGCCGTCTTTAGTGAAGACCTCCCAGGCGCCATCGTCGCAGCGTATAGGGGTAAACCAGGCCGGATACTGAGCGGTGTCGCCGTTGGGCATGGTGATGTCATACCAATCTTTGTCGTCGGTATTAAACATTCGGCCGATATCGACGATATCAATTCCGAATCTGTCAAGGATGCTGTCTTCCGGCTGGGCGAGCTGCTGGATTACATCGTAGATGCGCGTGCGGCCGGTAAGTATTGAAAGATGTTTCTTCAGATTGCTGTAGGCAATAGCCGAGATGCCGGAACTGGCGGTTGAACCGAGGTCCACCGGCACCCGGTCAGGTTCTTTATGAGCGATAGTCGTCAATATCCGTTGTCTTGGCGTCATTTGCGGCGTTACCCCCCTACTCTCTCAGCGCCTGCAGGATAGCCGTGCAGAAGGCCGGCAGGTCGTCTGGTTTGCGCGACGTGATTAAATTTCCATCTACAACACATTCGGCGTCAACGTATTGTGCCCCGGCGTTTATAATGTCGTCTTTAATAGCCATAAAACAGGTAGCCTTTTTGCCTTTGTAAATCTTTGTGCTGCACAAGAGCCATCCGCCGTGACAGATGGCCGCTATGATTTTTCCGGCGTTTACCATATCGTTGGCGAAGTTGATGACATCGTTGCTTCTGCGCATAAAGTCGGGAGCGAATCCCCCGGGTACAATCATACAATCATAGTCAGCAGCGGCGACCTGTCCGGCTGAAACTGTGGAGAGGCAGGGATACCCTTCTTTCGAGAGATATTCTTTTTTTGGCTCGGCTGCGACAAAATCAACGTGCAGGCCTTCTTCGCACAAACGATAGTAAGGGTACCAGACTTCAAGGACCTGATACATTTGGTCAACCATAATAGCGATTTTCTTTTCTGGCATTTTCTTTAGCACCTTTCATTATTGGTTATCAATATGATTTTCGATGAATTGCCTGACTTCCGGCTTGATATAAATATTTTCGATGTCCACAACTTTTGAAACCGCACCGGCACAAACAGCGGCCATTTCAGCCGAAGAAGCCTGTGTATCAACGAAAAAGATTTTTTCACCTTTTATGGTACAAAGCCCCCCGCCGCTTCCGGCGAGCGGCTCTGAGCGGATTGCAACACCGTTTTGCTCAAGTAATGCCAAAAGCTCTTCAACAATCCTCTGCTTATTCATTTTTTTCTTGGTTGTTTATAGTCCGTATTTCATATATCTTATTGTGTATGCAAGCAGTTCAAGGAAAATTATGCTAAAAGTCGATATAAGTACAAGACTCAAGGGTAATTTTATATAAGGAGCAGACAGTTGACAAGTATTATTACAAAGCGGGTTTCTCTGCACAAAAATTTGGCCGAAAAGCAACAGGAAAATCATACACTGAAATGCCAGATTGGGCAGCTCCAGGCGCTTGCCAATATCGGCGTGAATACCTCTATGATAGCCCACGAAATCAATAATCTGCTTACACCCCTGGGCAGTTATGCATCTCTTGCACTGGACAATTTTGATGATAAGGGGCTGACAGAAAAGGCTCTTCGCAAAACAGCTCGAAACTGCGAACGCGCCGTGAATATTATGGAAAGTATACTGGCTGTCGCCGACGGAAAGAGGCAGGAGAAAAAAGATACGGCGCTGACGATTTTAGTTGAAGAGATTTTCGGCTGTCTTGGCCGTGATTTCACAAAGGACGGGATAACCGTAGATATGCGAATCGACGGGGACCTGACAGTCTGGGCTGTTCCGGTTGAGATTCAACAGGTTTTGATGAACCTGATTCTTAACGCCCGTGAGGCAATGCTGCCGCGTGGAGGGGTATTAATCATCGAAGCGGCGGAGAGCCGCGAGAATGTCCAGATAAAAGTCTGCGACAGCGGCTGCGGAATTGAAGCGGGTGATTTGGAGAAGGTTTTCGAACCATTCTTTACTACGAAAAAAAATGAGGAATCGCAGAGAGAGCGTTCGGGTTCCGGCCTGGGTCTTGCCTTCTGCAAAAAAGTGGTAGAGGCACACGGCGGCTGCATTTGGGCCGAGTCGGAGGCAAACAAGGGGACGATATTTACAATAACGCTGCCCAAACGGCAGTAAGGTAAAATGAAAAAGTGGGCCAAGTTTACGAAAATATCAGCCGCCTCATATTGATGATATTGCTGCTTTGCTGTTCCGCTTTTTTTTCAGGTTCCGAGACCGCCCTTTTTAACCTGTCACGCAGGCAAATAAGACTTCTGCAGGAATCCAAACATAAAATGCAAAACCTCGCCGCCGGGCTTTTGAACAAGCCGCGGCAATTGCTGAGTTGTCTTCTGTTTGGAAATATGACGGTCAATATCCTGTTTTA
Source organism: uncultured Pirellulales bacterium (assembly GCA_964614315.1). GTDB lineage: Bacteria > Planctomycetota > Phycisphaerae > Sedimentisphaerales > Anaerobacaceae > CAZTKW01. The sequence goes on along the minus strand of CAZTKW010000027.1, from coordinate 6,936 downwards.
TGCCGTATCGAGTGTCTTTATAGTTAAAGTAAAACAACAGGCCGGTCCGGGGCCGGCGTTAATTATTGCTTTTGTCACCTTTTGCTTTTTAGTGCTCTTCGGGGAAATACTTCCCAAATCACTTGCTTATGCAAATTCAAAAACCTTCAGCATCACCGCCGCCCTTCCGGTGGCTTTATGTGTCCGAATTTTTTCGCCGATTGTATTTGTTTTCAGGTTTTTTATAGTAGAGCCGACACTTAGCTTAATTTTGGGCGCTCGTAAAAAACCCGGGACAATAACCACAGCGGAATTCAAGTTGTTAATTGAACAGATGCGAAAACGAGAACTGATTACCGATGATGAAAACAGACTCCTCGGTGAAATTATCGAACTGGGGTTTCTTAAAGTCCGGCATGTTATGCGACCGCGTGTGGATATTATTGCGTGTGCAGTTACAGATTCAAATCCGCGGGCGGTTGAGAAGATGTTGAAAAATCATCTGACCAAGCTGCCCGTATATGTCGAGACAATAGATAATACAGTCGGTCAGGTTTATCTCCGCCAACTTTTGCTTAAGCCGACCACATCCCTGGATAAACTTGTGCAACAGGTTCATTTTGTCCCTGAACAACAAAAAGTTGAGTCACTGCTGGAATATTTCCGCAGAAGTCATTCCGACACGGCGATAGCAGTGGACGAATACGGTGGTATTGCCGGTTCGGTCCGCCTTGAGGATATCGCCGAAGAGCTGCTGGGGCCTATTACCATTACAAATGGAATTGAACCTATCGAACAAACAGGACCGTTTCAATATCGTTTGGCAGGTAACCTGGCTATTCACGACTGGGCACACAGTTTCAACATCGACCCTATAGAAAGCCGGATTTCAACAATTGGAGGCCTGGTAACCGCCCTGCTCGGGACAATACCTAAAAGCGGAGATGTCGCCCACCTGAAGAATTTGAAGTTCACCGTCGAGCGAGTGAGCAAGAGACGAATCGAAACAGTCATACTAACCCTTGAGCCAATATTGAATAATGATTAACAGCATACTCTTAATAT
>CAZTKW010000027.1:0-5882 GCA_964614315.1 uncultured Pirellulales bacterium | reverse complement strand
TTGCTGCTGTTTGGAGTAACCTTTGCCGGTCTTTTCGCCGGTTCGGAAACCGGTATTTATCAACTAAGTCGCTTACGGTTGAGGTTTGGCATCGAGAAAAAACGGTTTTCTTTCGTCATCCTCGGCAAGGTTATGCACGACAGCGGCGCCCTGCTTATCTCGATACTAATAGGCACCAATCTGACATATTATCTTACTACAAGTCTTGTGACTTTACTGCTTCTGGGTAAAATTGAAAATGAACACACGGTAGAGTTATTTGCAACGCTTTTGACAACACCTGTCTTGTTTATTTTCGCAGACCTAATCCCCAAAAACCTGTTCTTCTATCGCGCCGATTTGCTTATGCCCTATGTTGCACCGGTATTATTTGTATTTAAAAAGATTTGCACCTGGTGCGGAATAGTGCCGCTGCTCAAAATGATAACACATTTTTTTACACGATTAACCGGTTCATCAGCTACCTTCAGGACAACAATGACCACAATACCACAGTCACACATCAGAGCAATTCTCAGAGACACTCAGGAAGAGGGGATTCTCAGCCCAATACAAACTGATATTATAAACCGCCTTTCAGGTATTTCGAACCTTAGTATAAAATCGGTAATGACAGATATCGGCAAAACCGAAACCGTCGATATGAATTCCGATAACCAGATTATGTTAAACAAGTTAAGTAAATCCGCCTTCACTCGTCTGCCGGTTTATGAAATGACACAGACAAATATCGTCGGCTTTATAAATATTTATGATTGTCTAACTTCAGCCGAAAAATTTACCAACCTGCGTGATTTTACAAAACCCATCCGAAAACTTTCCGCAGACACCACCGTTTCAGATGCGATTAATATTATGCAGAGCGAGAATCAAAAAATCATTCTGGTTGTGCGAGCAGCTCACGGCGGACGAGAAAAACCTGTCGGCATCGTTACAATGAAAGACCTGGTCGAGGAGCTGCTCGGTGAGCTAAGCGAATGGTAAAGTAAATATATGCCGCTAAAAGTCGTTAATATCATTGTCATACTAACAGTAATCGTTCTTTCGCTTGCAATTTTCGGCAACAGTATGACTAAGGTTTCCGGCCATGATGAGCAGATGTATTGCACGGCGGGAGTTCTGCTGGCCGACGGCAAAATGATTTACAGGGATTTTTCCTATATCGCTCAGCTTCCGTATCACCCCCTGCTTTGCGCAGCGCTTTTTAAGATGTTCGACACAACATACTATCTGCTTACAGCTCGGATTCTATCGAGCCTGTGTGATATTCTCATCGTGGTGTGCATCATCGGCATATACTACAGGGTCTTTAAATCTTTTGGCATTGAGGGACGGCTTCTCGGTATGGCGGGGGTTTTTCTATATCTATTCAATCCCTTTGTCGATTACGCCAATGGCTTTGCCTGGAATCATGACGCTGTGGTCCTATGTGTCTGTTTATCCTTCTGGATATTTATATCCACCGACTTTGAGGACAAATCAAAATACCTGCGAATTGCGGCCATTGGAGCTCTGTTGACCCTGGCTACATTTATGCGGATAACGACAGCACTGGTGCAGTTGGTGTTTTTCGCTGCTTTGCTGGCCTGCCCTGCTGAGTCAATAAAGCAGAGATTCAAAAATATCCTGCCCTTTTTGATTGCCACAACAGTGGTTTTAATTTGGCCGGTTTGGACGATAATCTCTGCGCCGCAGGCATTTTTATTAAACATCTTTCATATACCGGTGCTAAACAGCAGGTGGCTGGACGAAACAGGTATGGTGTATAATAAGTTCGACCTGACATTCATTGCGTTAACGAAACCCGGTTATCCCCAGCTTCTTGTGATAGCTGTTTATCTTTGCGCAGCAATGGTGTGCTGCCGGAGTAAATTAAAAATGATAAACACCCAAAATGCATTACTTGCCACCCTGTTGGCGCTGACTTTTTTTATAATTGTTTTTATTCCCCTGACAATGTGGAAACAATACTTTGCAGTACCTGTGCCTTTCATAATAATCAGTTTTGCCTATCCTCTTTTCTATCTGAGAAGGCTCACCGTAAACGGTCAACCGAAGTGGGGTTTCAAAATAGCCCGTATTCTAATGGCTATCTGTGCTTTTGTATCAGTTTACTCTCACCTTTTTGTGCTGGACAGAATTCCAAAGGTTTTCAACCCGCAGGGCTGGGAGCCCATCAGGATGCACAGGCTTTCAGAAGACATTGCTAAAAGAACCAAAGAACCCAAACTCATATTAACTTTAGCCCCGCTTTATGCGCTTGAAGGCAAATGTGATATTTATCCGGAATTGTCTGCAGGCTCATTCGTTTATAGAATCGCCGATTCTATGACCAGCGATGAGTGTGAAGTTGTGCATGCTGCAGGCCCGGAAATGTTAAAACAACTATTGAAGCAGCGGCGGCCTTCGGCGGTAGTACTTAATGTAGAATTCAAATCACTCGAAATGCCTCTGTTTGAGATGGCTGTTCTGCCCGGGGGCGAAGACAAATGGGAGATGATAAACTACACCAATGGTCCCGTAGTGTATTTTAAACGTTGATGCAGATGTTGTCGGAGCCGATTCAACCAAAGCACAAAACGCTTCCATCTTCAAGGACCACTATTATTTGCCCTTCACGGTTTACCGCCAGTCCCCAAGAAACAGGTGAAGATGGTAGAGGCTTAGACCAAAGTATATCGCCATCATTTAGGCTGACTGCAACTATCTCAGACTCTTTGGCAACTACCACGGCGTTTTTACATACTGCCAGAGCAACACTTTCGCCACAGTCATACTCCCATAACGGCTTATCGGGAATGTCGAACTTTCCCCAACTGAATGTGAACCAATCCTGCTCTTCGGGTTTAGCAATGCAGTTGTTTAATAGCTGTTTGTCGATTCGATTGAAGCACATAATTTTGCTGTTGTTTATCCATGTGATGTCCTTTTCACCAACCGACGCTACTAACAGCTTATTGTAAACGGACTGGTCAAACACTTTGTACTTAGGATGTGCGTAGAAGGGTCTCCCGCAGCATATTACCTCGTCTCCAACGAGGAAAAGCTCCCAGCCGCGAGGACTTCGTGATTCAAACACTCTGAGTAACTCCGGGTCGTTGAGGCATTTTCCGTCTTTGATGTCGTAGACGGCCGGCGAAAGTGATGTTCCGCCTGCCATATAGAGCTTTTCATTGTGCAGTAGCAAATGGCCCTGTACACTTACGCCGGTTCTGGCCTGCGGGTCAAGATGCCCGGAAGTATTGTTATACCACTTGATTTGGCCGGTTATGGCATCGAGTGCATAAACATAGGTGCCATCGTAATTGACGATGCCAGCGGCCACATAAGCAATGCCATCTTTAACCAATACGCCGCTGGCAGCCGGCCAAGTGGATAAAAGCGAATTATAGACTGGTATCTTTCGCTGCTCAGGAGCTGTCTGAAATCGCCAGAGCAGTCTGCCCGTCTTAGCTTCGAGGGTATATAGCCATCCATCGCCGGAACCTACAAGCACACGTCCTTTCCATACCGTTGGCGCAATACGGACCGCCCCACCGGTATAGGTCTTCCATTGCTGCTTCCCTGTTGCTGCATCCAGCGCCCGGACAATACCATCGGAGCCGCTAAAGAAAACCAGATTACCAACCGCAACCGGAGCCGTCGGGGTAAAGGCGGTTTTAGGCTTAAACTGCCAGAGTCGGCTGGCATTGTCAGCCGCAATAGCTTCTGTCGCTGTAGTGCCGGTGTTGTTTGCACGGAAAGTCGGCCAGTCAGCCGGTGATTGGTCTAAGGTGGCAATATTGGTCAAGTCCTCGGTAAACTTTTCTAATCTTTCTGTCTCTATTGCATTCGATGTGAAATTAAAGTCCCCCGCCGGTCCCAGACAGGTAACACCATAGAGAGTAAGCTGGCAGTCACAAACCGATGGCCAAAAGTAAAGCAAACCATTGGCAACGGTCAGGCCGTCATGACAAGGCGGTCGCATAGGTGAAATCCATTCCGGCTGGCCACTGGCCACGTCGAGGCGCACCGAACCGCCCATAGCACGGTAAAATATGGCATCTGCGGTACCGACAGATCGAGTGCAGTTATGCCGGCCCATACTGAATTCGGCCAACACACGGCCTGTAATTGGGTCAAGCCTTTTAGTGATTCCATCGTCCCTGCGATAGCTGATGGCGTAGAGCCCCTCATCCCGAAGCACCAGCTGATAGTTGTCGTAAGGGTCCTTCCAGAGAACGCTGCCGTTTTCGCTCGAGACGGCGAGAAGTTTGTCCATCTGTGAACCGGCAAAATACAACACCTTATCACTGCACTTCAGATACATAACAGTTCGCCAGTTGTTATCGTAGAGTTGTCGATTCAGGTATGTCCCCAGCGCTTCGAACAGTTCCGGTGCATTCTCAGGAGTTTTGCGCCAGATTATATTACCGGTTTTGGCATTGAGGCAGGCAAGATACGAACTGAATCGATAGATGTAGATTCGCCCGTTTTTCATACACATTGCCCTGCTGTCGATGGGTTCGGTCTCTCGATAGTTCCATAGGACCTTCTTTGTTTTCGGGTCGATAGCAAGAACGTTTCGGCCAAATCCCCAGGGATGAGCGTTATACGCCTGCATGCCGTTGCTTAAGCCATCGGGCTGATTATAGCCTTTCGACACATTGTCCCAGGGCCAGCCGTGACTTGTTCGGCGGTGTCTCATTACAGGGTCTTTCTGCTCCTGCTGCCCGATGAGCGCATAGAGGACTCCGTCTTCCATCGCCATCCACTTCCAACGAGTCCCACCGGCAATATCGACCGATGGTGTAATTTCGTCTCTTAGTCGCCCGGTTGCCGGGTCGATGAGTTTGCAGGACTTGTCATCGGCAACGTACAGGTTTTGAGGAGTTGCAATTATCGTATTGCGATGAACCATCAGTCCCGGCGGCATAGCCCTTTTCCAAAGTATGGTGCCGTTGTAACCGTTGAATGCCACGAGGGTATTGAGGTAGGGCTCTTCGCGCTGCTTGAAGGCGACGTGGCCGAAAACCTTAAAAACTCGTCCGGCTGAAGCTACCGTAACCTGTGGCATCGGAGCGTAACGAGGGTCGGCTAAAAACTGTGTCAGATAGGGAGCTATGGCAATTTGGTCGTTCGATTGTGGATTATTGTCAGGAGCATAATATGGATGGCTCCAATCGTCGGCGCCTTCGAGAAACGGCTTGACTAATTCTTTATTTCCCAAGAGGGCTTTTGCCTGCGGGCGCAAGACACGAAGAACTTCGGCCTCGGAAATTGCAGATGCATCACGGACGCCAATCAAAACATCGGCTATGTTATCTGCTAAATGGATTTTTCTAAGGCTGCCCTGTTCAACATATATGCGAGTGCCATATAAGCCGGCATCATCCACCGCTCGTCGCGACAGTTCCACATCTTCTGCTCGCTGCAGCTGAACATATATCAAGAGTTCGGTCTTGCTCGCAAGGTCGAGAGCAAGTTCACACCCTGTGTCACCAAGCACAACACAAATCCCCTGTGAAACATTGATTTTCCCGATAATTGAGTCATCCGATTCTTTCCGGCAATTTGAACCTGCTGTAACAACTAAAATCACCAACAACAAAGTGATAAACCTGCTTGTTATCTGTTTATTAAAAAAAAATCTTTTCATATACATATTCAAATTCCTTTTGCGCAACTTTGTCCCCATTAGTTTACTCAATCTATTATTGTATATTCTTCTGCGTTGCTGTTACAACCTAAATTTTCCGTTTGTGGTGATAAATGAAACCGCCATAGAGCGAGGAATGAACTTTCTGTAGCTATAAAAAAAGGGAGACGTACGCGCTTTATTATTAGCCATCCATCACCGCCGCGTCTCCCTGTTGCGACATGCCTTTATTAATTTTCCGGCG
>CAZTKW010000026.1:1943-14296 GCA_964614315.1 uncultured Pirellulales bacterium | reverse complement strand
AGAACGTTGTGCACCTAATTCCCTGCCAAGAAATATGTAGTCAATGTTAACATTTCTCAAGGCAGTATCAAGCACGTCCTTATTAAAATGAGGCAGGTATTTGCTGTAGGGACCTGAACGGACATCGGCTATGGTGGAAAGCCGATGTGGCAAAAGTAGCTCGATGAAATGGTCAAGAGAGTGATTTGAGTGCCCTATGGTGAATAGTACTTTCATTCTAACAGGCCTTTTTTCTATTCTTATTGCGCTGCGCTCTTCACGATGTCCGCATCACGCTTTTATACAGAGAGAATAACACAAAAGAGGGAAAAAGGCAAAGAAAAAACGTGAAGCATATTCCGCTTCGCGGCTCATGGGGCACTTTTAGAGGTTGTATTCTTTGATTTTTCGGTATAGCGTTCTTTCGCCGATGCCAAGGATTTTAGCCGCCTTTTCGCGGTTGTTGCCTGTCCTTGCCAGGGTGTCTATGATGGCCTGCTTTTCCAGTTCGTCGAGCGGCATACCGCCCAAATCGCCCGTCCTGTCGCCTATGTGCTATTTCGGGAGGGACATCCTGCACATCAAGTTTGTCCCTGTCGCACATAACAACCATGGTTCTTATGCAGTTGCGAAGCTGGCGGATGTTGCCGGGCCAGTCATAGTTTGAAAGGAGGGTCTGAACCGCCTGGGTAATACCATCGACATGAGAGCCGGTCTCGGCAAATTTGTTTTGAGTATGAAGCGTGCCGAACCCGAGGCGATTGAGTTCTTCAAGGCACTGCCGCTAATCCGAAGCTTTATACCTTAAACAAAAGTCGCTACTGCAATTTTGTCCGGCGAGCATATTCGGGATAAGGCTTGCGCAGCACTTTCCTCCCGCCCACAAAAAAACTGTCTTTAGCAACAATCTTAAAAAGCCAGGTTTACTTAAGCTCTTTGATGTAGATATTAGCAAACTGGATTGGGTCGCCATGATTTTGCAGCAGGATGGGGCCGCGTTCAGGTATTCCCGGAAGCTGTGCCTGACGAATCACCGTCTTGCCGTTTAATACGACTGTAACCCTGTCACCGATAACAGTAATCTCAAATCGGTTCCATTTGCCGAGCGGACTATCTGCGTTTAATATTGGTGTTACAGCCTTTCGCACCTCGGCAGGCATAGTTTTATCATTTCGATATCCCCAGAATTCGCCCGACCCTACCGGCCAGCACCAGATGTTGACCTGGCCCTTACCACTTCCTCGCAGGAATATGCCGCTGTCTCCGGCGTCGAAAATACGAATACGTATATCTTCGCCGTTTTCATCCTTAGCGTATGTGCCGTCCGGGAGCACAACTTTCACATCATTCATAGTCGGGTCATTTAATTTGGGTTTGCGCGTAAGACGCCAGTCCACAATTAAGACAAAATTTTCAAATTCCTCCTCCGACTGCAAATGGTTTTTATATTTTTCGCTTTTTTCGCTTTTGCCGTCATATTCGAGAATATAGTTTTTAGCGAGCCAATGTCCCTTGTCGGCCACGGTCTGCTTCCATCCGCGAAGGTCCACGCCGTTATATAACGGGCGAAAACCTTTATATTCCTCGGCGACCAGTTCAGGGGGCGGATTGGAACCGGGCAGTTCGTGGATACGGATATTGCGGAAATGCACCTCGCTGCCTTCTGATTCGAGACAGATATAACCTTTGCGAGGATTGAACTGGAAGGCACGGGTGACGACTTTTCCGTTTACCGCCAGTGTGACGGTTCCATCTTTGCTTACAATACGGTAATGGTTCCATTGGCCGGCAGGTTTTATTCTGTTTTCGGTAGGGAACGAGCGAGGGTAACCCACCGGTTTCGGATTATCCTGGGCCATAGTTGCACCGTGGATAGAAAATACGTCGCCTCCATTGCCATCCATAATCTGGCACTCGATGGCGCGGGTAAACGGCGTTCCGACAGCGGTCATTGCGTCCGAGTGAATGAATAAACCGGCGTTACCTTTTTCCTTCATATGGCGGAACTCCAGTTCCAGTATGTAATTTTCGTATTGCTTTTCAGTTCGCAACAATCCCGTTGGAAAACCGGTGCAGATAATCATCCCGTCGCGTACGGTCCAGGTTTCCGGTGCGCAATTGATATTCGCCCAGCCATCGAGGTTTTTGCCGTTGAATAAAGGCACAAGCTTCTCGTCACCGGCCTGGGAGACTGCCGATGAACATAAAAGCACGACACAAACAGTAAGCATAATCAGAAAAAAAGTATCAAACCGTTTCATCTGAAAGACTCCTTTCACTGAGTACATTGCGATAAATTATTTTTATGTTAGATTAGTTTAGTTGTCCCTGGCATTGCTACCGGCCTTACCGACAGGTCACAGAATTCATACTTCGGGGGACTAAGGTCCAGCTTCGAAGCGTTCATCGCCCAATTCCAGGAAATTTCTCTGCCGGTATATCCGCTCATCCGAACCATAATGGCTGTTAGCGAGCTTTCGGCGACACGCTTGCCCTCGTTGAGCGGTTCGCCGGAACGGATACTGTCGACCATATCGGTATATTCCTGTACAGCCGGATTTGTTAAAACACCTTCATACTCGTAAGGATTTTCTCCTTCGATTTTTCCTCCAAGCAGCGACCAGCCTTTTGTGCCGACCACTCTTGTCGACGTTCTGTAGCCGCAGCCGTCGATTTGGCGGCCCATGTATGAGACACGAACGTCATCCGGATACTCTATCTCAGCGCCGAGGGTGTCGTAGACATTGCCGAACTTCGGGTCGGTTCGCACCTGCCGGCCTCCAATTCCAGCCACTTTAATCGGGTGTGAACCTACCGCCCAGTTCATTTTGTCCAGTTGATGTATGTGCATTTCAGCAACAAAGTCGCCGGAAAGCCAGACATAATACAGCCAGTTGCGGACCTGATATTCCATATCCGACCAACTCGGCTGACGCTCGTGATACCACAGCTCATCGCCAAGTCTGTAACACTGCCCGGCAACAACCTTGCCGATAGCGCCTTCGTGAATCCGCCTCATAATGGCTTTCTCGCGCAGCGAGTGGCGGCTCTGTGTACCAGCTACGATAGACAGGCCCTTCTGCTTAGCCAGTTCGGATGAAGCGATGAGTGAACGGACGCCCACCGGGTCCACCGCCGCCGGCTTTTCGATGAAAGCATGTTTGCCAGCTTCTATAGCAGCCTTTAGATGTATCGGGCGAAAATGAGGCGGCGTCGTCAAAATAACCATATCCACATCACAGGCGATGACTTTCTTGTAGGCGTCGAAGCCGACGAAAGTCGTTTCCGGGGTCACCTTGTATATCTGGTCAAAGGGCAGTTTTCTCTTAATCATCTGTTCCTTGATTTTCTCCGGCGCTTCATCAACGCGGTCCTGGAACAGGTCGCCTATCGCCACAAGCTCGATTCCCTTGGACGACGCAGCACAGTCTGAAATTCCAGCCCTTGTGCCGCGATTGCCGCAGCCGATAAGCCCCACGCGGATTTTATCCGAGCCTGCTGCATAAGCATATCTTGAACCCGGCGCCAGGGCCGCCAGCGAAACCGCTGCCGATGTCTTGATGAAATCTCTGCGAGATAGGCCGCTTTTGTTTTTGTTTACCTTTTTTTCCATTGATAGTTCCTTTCAACAGGTTTATTCGCTTGCAAAAAAATGCAAAAAACGTGCTAAATTAAAGATGTCACGGAACCGATAGTCTTTGGCTATCGGCAGTAGAAAAACAATCACACCAACTACGATGGCAGTTAAACAACAAAGGATAGCTGTAACCGGCGGCAAAGTCAAGCTATTTCGGTAGCATTATTCATAACCGGCATTGTTTTTCACATCGCAAAAATTCCTTTGGATTAACCTCATCCATCTGCAACAAGCAAACACAATAATTAATCTAAACTCTTATTATTTATGATTTTATAGAAATTATCAGGGTCGTCGAAGGCATTTAGGCCCTTTAGGTTGTGTTTTGTGAGCATTTTTATTGCGGCGGCAAATTTTTTATCCAGTCCGGCTATGAAGCAATCGGGACGGTCCGGCCCGGCATTTGGCAGTTGAATTTGATAGGCGTGCAATGTCAGCCGCTCGATAAGCGGTTTTTCGGTTTGGCCCCTGCCAAGTCGATAGTTCGGTTTGAAATCAGAAAGGAAAAGAGGGCGTCTGCTTCCATATAACGGGTCAATTTTCAAAGGTAGTTCGATACTGGGTAGGTGAACGCGTATCTGGTGTGTTCGGCCGGTCAAAGGTTGTACCGCCAACAAGGCCATTGAGCCAAAATCAGCGAGGAGTTTCCAGTTAGTAATTGCTTCTTTACCTTTCTTCCGGGCGAGACACATAACGGCCGGGTTCGCGCGATTTCGCGTCAGGGGGGCATTAATTGAGCCTTGTTGTGAGCGAACAACCCCGCTTACAATCGCAAGGTAGGTTTTTTTGACCAGTCTTTTCTCAAAATAGCCTGAAAGAACCGATTGTGTTTGGACGTTGGCTGCTAAAATCATAACGCCGGAAGTGTGTTTGTCCAGCCGATGCACCAGGCGTAATCGGCCGGCAGCTTCAGGGCCTAATTGTTCCGTGAGGATATCCAGAAGCTGGACGGCACCGCTGCGGTCTTTAGTTACCGATACGCCGGCAGGTTTGTTGATGACAATAATGTCGTCGGCCGTTTGCTGTGCCTGAGGGGGGGCTTGATATATTATTTCGACTTTAGTTTTCGGCATTTATTTCCCTGCGAAACAAAAACTGCATTATAAAAATTTTGCCAACAAATTGCTACAAGTCTCTGGTAATCGGACCTGCGCTTATTTGAAAAAATGACGGCCGACTTCTTTGCATTTCTTGACGGCTTAGTCCCAAACACCTATAATCACCTGTTTAATGATTTTGGAGTTAGGTAAAGATGGCCAAGAAGGTTTTATGTGATAAGTGTACGGGACTGTGCTGCAGGTATTTTGCTCTGCCTATTGAAACACCGGAGGATAAGGAAGATTATGATGATATAAGATGGTATCTTTGTCATAAAGGTGTGACAGTGTTTGTAGAAGAAGGGGATTGGTACATCAACATAAAGAACAAATGTAAACACCTTTGCGAGAAGGATTATCGCTGCAAAATATACAACAAAAGGCCGAAAATATGCAGGGGTTATACCACCAGGGATTGTGATTTGACCGAAGGTGAATATGATTATGAGCTGCACTTTACCAGTGACAAAGAGATGGAAGAATATATCAAAATAAAATTTGGCAATAACGTAAAGGAAAAACAAAAGGCTAAAAGGAAAAAGAAAAAGAAATGAAGATACCTTCGGTAAAAGGAACAAGGGATTTTTATCCGCCGGACATGGCGATTCGCAATTTCATCGTTGACGGCTGGAAGGCGGTGTCTTTGCGCAACGGCTTCGAAGAATACGACGGGCCGATATTTGAGTATCTGAAGATGTTTCAGATGAAAAGCGGTGATGAGATTGTCGAGCAGCTTTTTTCACTACAGGACCGGGGCGGCAGGGACCTGGCAATAAGGCCGGAAATCACACCAACCCTTGCCAGAATGGTCAACCAGCAAATCAATTCGCTGCCGAGACCAATAAAGTGGTTTTCAGTACCGAGACTATGCCGGGCTGAGCGGCCACAAAAAGGCAGACTTCGGGAATTTTTTCAGTGGAACATCGACATTATCGGAGTTGACGATGTTCTCGCTGATGCGGAGGTTATATTCTGCGTTTTGGATTACCTGCAGCAGGTTCGTCTGACGCCTGAAGATATCGTTGTGAAAATATCCAGCAGAAAAATGCTGGCGGCAATTTTGCTGTCAATAGGTATCGCCCAAAACGAACTGGAACCTTTGTATGGACTGCTTGACAAGCGCAGCAAACTGCCGCCGGAAGCTTTCGAAGAATTACTTGCCGAGAAAGTCGGCGATGAAAAAAAACGCACAAAAATACTCGAACTGATGAATGCCGAAACCATCGAGCAAATCAGCGATTTTGTTGAATCTTCCACGGCAGCAAAGGAACCGGTGGATGAGCTACGCCGTTTGTTCGAGTTGCTGGAAGTTATGGGTGTTGCTGCATTTTGTAAGTTTGATATCGGTATAGTTAGAGGCCTGGCTTATTACACCGGCGTTGTATATGAGATTTACGATAAGGCCAGTGAGCTTCGCGCCATCGGTGGAGGCGGCAGGTATGATGATTTGTTAAAGCAATTTGGCGGGCCAGCCATTCCGGCTACCGGCGTTGGTATAGGCGATTGCGTGTTAGCCATACTGCTTGAGGAAAAGGGACTTTTGGAAAAACAATTGCCATCACCCAAGCTCGATTATTTTGTTGCCGGTGTAGATAAGCAATTTTCCCAAAAGGTGATTGAGGTTGCAGTCAGGCTAAGACGGGCGGGCGCCGCTGCAGGCTTCAGTTATAAGTCCGCCGGTCTGAGCAAACAGCTTAAAGAGGCCTCTATCCGCAATGCCAAAAGCTGTATAATCATCGGTGAGGAGTTTAAGAAAAACGAGATTGTAGTAAAAGATATGGCTACGGGCAACCAGCAGTTAATCGGGGTAGATAAATTTTTCTCCCAGCTTGAATCCGAATCGCAATGAAGAACTTCCATCTCAACCACTATGAGCGGGCATTCGGGAACTGGCTGATTGACAACGGTGTTAAGTATATAGCTGTAGATGAACAAAAGCGCGCTGCGTTCGGCCGCTCGGATATTAAAAGTTTCGATTACCTGTTATATCCAGCCCGTGGAGAAATAATAGTTGCCGAGGTAAAGGGAAGATTATTCAAGGGCACCAGCTTTGCAAAACTGACGGGTTTTGAATGCTGGGTCACAACCGACGATGTGGACGGCCTAACACAGTGGCAGGAGGTTTTCGGGCCGAGCCATACTGCCGCCTTCGTCTTTTCTTACAGAATAAAAAACATCGATGTTGATTTTGACGGCAGGGATGTTTACGACTTTGACAGCAGCAGATATATATTTTTTTGCGTCAAATTAGACGACTATCGCAGGTATATGAAAGTTCGCAGCCCGAAATGGCAGACCGTAACCCTACCCGCGGATAAATTCCGTAAATGTGCCGTTCAAATGCAAAATCTCCTGTTGTAAGGCTTCAATACGTGATAGGGGCACTTTCACAGAGCCGTTGCGGGAAGTTTAGATTATTCTAAAATCTCTTCAAATCTATCGGTTCTTTTAGTTTTTTTTGCAGTTTTCGCCAAATATCCATATCTTTCGCAGAGTCAATTCGCGGCACAAAACCGAATTTAAGATAGAGATTAATAGCCGGTATCCTCGGCGCTGCAGTAACCAGATATGCTCGTTTATGTCCCAGATGCCGCATTCTGTTACAAATACAGCTAACCAGTGGTTTGGCCAGACCGCGGCCCTGCATTTCGGGGGCAATTGCAAGCCAGTGGAACTTGCCGAATCTTTGCCCGTGATAGTTTTTATCAAACCAGGCTGTCGCCGTGCCTACGGCGTTATTGTTACTATCAAAGAGGAAACACTGACGCCGGCTCAGTAATTTTACATTGGTTCCGAACTCATATTTGTAACGTTCCCGATTGATTTTTTCATACTTTTCAGCTTTATAATGGATGTCCAGCCAGAATCGTTCATATCCTTTCCGGTACCATTGAATGGAATATCCCTCGGGCAGACTATAGCAGTCGATGTTGTCGAGATTATCTCGCAACATTTGAATTTCAATATATTCCTTTGGTTCATTCATATTAGCCAATAATAGCTTTTTTTTAATGCAGCGACAAGTTCTGGTTTTATTTGTTGTTATGTTGTGATGACAAATAAGTGGCAAAAACAGAGTTTTTTGTGTATAATATGTAGAATGAGAGTCATAGCTGGTACAAAACGCGGTATGAAGCTGGCCAGCCCGAAAAATGAGGCCTCTCGGCCTATTCTTGACAGGGTCAAAGAGTCGCTTTTCAGTGTGCTCTATCAATATGGGCTGCCGGAGGGTAAAATGGTGGCTGATTTATTCAGCGGGGTCGGGTCTCTCGGTATCGAAGCACTGAGCAGAGGGGCTGAGTTTGTTACGTTCGTTGAAAAAGACCCTGCGGTCATTTCGATTCTAAAGGCTAATATTGAAAAGGCGGGCTTTATCGAAGAATCGAAAGTTATAAGGGCCAATGCTTTTAAGGTCGGCGCTCCAGTCGATTTTGATGGGAAAAAGTACAACGTCGTTTTTGTTGACCCGCCTTATTCGCTCACAACCGATGCCGGCGAAGGTTCTCTTTTGAGCGGATTATTGACCTTGCTGCCGGAGCAGTTGGCGCCGGAAGGTATTGTTGCAGTAAGGACTTACAAACGAACGGAGTTACTGGACCGATACAGTCGGCTCGAAGTAATTGAGCGGCGAAAATGGGGAAATATGACGATAACTTTATTACGGAACAGAATCGATGACGAATAAACAGGCAGCAATAAGAGTAATCAAGCGATTGCACAGTAAAGGCTTTGAGGGATTACTGGCCGGGGGCTGTGTGCGTGATATGTTATTGGGCAGGCCCGCCAATGACTACGATGTGGCAACCGATGCTTTGCCGGCAGAGATAATAAGATTATTCAAGCGCACGATAAAAATCGGGGCACAATTCGGTGTAGTAGTCGTTTTAATGAACGAAGCTCGTGTGGAAGTTGCCACGTTCAGGAGCGAAACAGATTATCTTGACGGTAGACACCCGGAGGCGGTTAAATTCGTCAGCGCCGCCGAAGATGCCAGCCGAAGGGACTTTACCATCAACGGCATGTTTTTCGATCCACTGAAAAAAGAAGTAATAGATTATGTCGACGGACAAGCTGACCTGGAAAAAAAGGTAGTGCGAACAATCGGGGAGCCTGCCGAAAGGTTTGGCGAAGACCATCTTAGAATACTTAGGGCGGTAAGATTTTCGATGCAACTCGGTTTTTCGATTGAGCCGAAGACATGGTCGGCTGTTTGTAAAGGCGCAAAAAACATATCCAAAATAAGCGGTGAGCGCATATCAATGGAGTTGGAAGCAATCCTGGTCAATCCAAATCGCTCTCTCGGGGCTTCAATGCTGATTAAGAGCGGTTTAGCCGAAGCTATTTTCCCCGGTTTTGACGGCAAAAAGGCACAATTTGCCATCAATGTATTGAGTAAGTTAAGGAGAAAAGTTAATTTTGCTTTGGCACTAGCTTGTCTTTTTTCGGATTGTCCGGCTAAGTATGCACTTGAAAAATGTGTGATTTTGCGACTTAGCAGAAACCAAAATAAACATATCAAATTCCTGTTGAGCAATAGAGGTAAACTTCTGGAAGAAGAAATGTCTTTGTCGAGATTGAAAAAAATAGCGTCAGAGCCATATTTTGGTGACCTTTATGAACTTCAGCGGGCGATCCAGAAAGCAGGGGGCGACGGCAGAAAAGCCCTTACTCCGTTAATAAACCTCAGCAGACGACTAAAGGCGCTTGGTGATGTTGAGTTAAAACCCAAGCCGTTACTAAACGGGCATGAGTTGATACGGTTAGGGGCGGCACCCGGGCCAGGACTGGGGCAGTTGGCTGAGGAGATGTATATTGCCCAGCTGGAAGGGACGCTGCAGACAGTCGAGCAGGCCCAGGAATGGGGGCTAAAGTGGTTAAAAAGGCATAAAACCATTGAAAAAAGATGAGCATCAGGGAATGACAAAAAGGGGTTTTTTTGCCATAAATGGACATTTCTTTGAAAAAAGTGCGTATTATTCGGCTAAAAAGATGTGTTTTTTTATATGGGGGGGGTTAGGGCACCTTTGATTTTGGGCTGAAAATGGGGGTTGGTACGTTGGCCGTGACAAAAAAACGTACTTTTTTTAACAAAATGGCGCACTTTTTGAACAAAAAGCGGAAAAATTGAAAAAAAAGTGAAAAAATGACTCGTTTTATTGTGTGTTTTTGTAAAAAATAGCACACCCGATACAAAAACCTCCTTCAATGTTAAAATGGGTAACTTTTTGTGGGGGAAAATTCCGGTCTCAAAAAAATAAAAAAGATGTATTGTTGGTTAGCCGGCCGCGGGAGTTTTAAATGTTAAGATGGAGAAGATGGGGAAAGTGGGAAAGAAACAACAAGAAATTTTTAGTTTTTATTTTTTGTTCAACACGAAGCTCATGATGGAAACGAAGAAAACGTTAGCTGTTGTTGCCGGAGGCCGCAACGAGGAAACCTACAGTAAGTACGCCGTAGGCGCACGGATAAAACAGCTTCCGAGCAGAAGGCAACAACAGCGGGGAGAGGGTGGAAATTGGGGCTGTTAATGGAGTGGATATATTGGATATATTTGGTTTGACAAGGTTTTGTTTTTGGGTATAATTTTTAAGCAAGCAGAGCTTGCTTAGTATTTAGTCGCTAGTATATAGTATTTAGCAAGTTGAAGGCTGTTTAAGTTATTATATAAAAAGAGCGAAGGGGAAATATTAAAATTGACTGGACAATCGCCAACGGCGGCTTGCCAATAAAGTGAAAGGAGAATCATATGGGTTCACAAGAAGTTCCTAATGAAACACAAAACGATTCAGACAGGAAACTTGAAGAAGACGGCGCTATTTGTCCTAAGTTGTATAAGGAGGAGACAAAATACAAAATAGTCCATCTGCTGAAAGAGCCAAACGGGGAAACAGAGAATGGCAGTATAGTGGAAGCTATATGGCGCAATAATATAAAAGATGGAAGAATAAAAGGTACGCAACATAAAGTTACTGCAAGAAGATCCTATTGCATTCTTAATAAATTTCCTTCGTGGGTTAACATTTATAAAGAAGAAAATATGTTCGCTGACGCTTTGAAGAGGTCTGCAATAGTAAATATAAGCCCCGAAGCTGGGGACAATAGTACCTCTGATAAGAGTCTTAAACAGTTGGCCAAGGATTGGAAGTGGCGGTGGTATGATACGAAATTAAAAGAAGAGCTTAAGCCCAATATTGTTGTATGTGGTGGGACGTTTTGGGCTGCGATTGAACAGATACCTGGAGCCAGTGATAAGTTACAACAAGCTTCCACTGGCATGGCTTATTTTTGGGATAAGGAGTTGAGAGCGGTGTTCTTGGATAGCTGGCACCCTTCAGCTAGATTTAAGCATATGGTCGAATATTGCTACTTTCGTGAAAGTTGCAAGGAGATTATCACGAAACCTAGCTGGTAGGTGGAGCACTACGTTAAAGTATTATATTTGACGAAACAATCGACACCCACGGCGGATGGCAATGACTATATTATGTGGAGGAAAAATAATTTAAGATTGTTTGACGGGGTTTTGTTTTTGGTTATAATGTGTCGAGCAACTTTGAGCGACTGCGAAGGGAAAACTTCTTTTTTTCACTTTCATGACCAAATGGAATAGTATTACATAATAGGATAAATATTATGGGAGAAGTTAAATTAGATGAAGTAGGCTATTGGTCAGAAATCAAATTAGACATTATAAAAGATTATTCTGATGCTTACTCAACAATAATGAACAAGCAATCCCATATCAGAAATTATTACTATATTGATGGATTTGCAGGTGCTGGTTATCATATTTCAAAAGATACAAAAGAATTAATTCCCGGTAGCCCAACAAATGCATTAAATGTGAAACATCCATTTGATGAATACCATTTTATAGATCTGGATGGTGATAAAGCACAGTTGCTTGAGGCAATAAGTGAAGACAATCCTAAAGTTCATGTTTATGAAGAGGACTGTAATAGTATACTAATAGACAAGATATTCCCTCTAGTAAAGTATGAAGATTATAACCGAGCAATTTGTGTTCTTGATCCTTATGGGCTTCATTTGAACTGGGAAGTAATGTATACTGCCGGACAATCTAAAACAATTGATATGTTTCTTAATTTTCCCGTGATGGATATGAATATGAATGTGCTTTGGAAAGATCCAAGTAAAGTTGAGCAAAGGCAAATAGAAAGGATGAATGCATTTTGGGGAGATGAAAGCTGGCGTGATGCGGCATATGAAAAGCAAAAAGATTTATTTGACGATACATTTGAAGAAAAAACGTCAAATAGGACAATAGCTAAAGCTTTTCGTAAAAGACTCAAAGAAAAAGCTGGATTTAAATATGCGCCAGAGCCGATACCAATGAGAAATACTACTGGAGCAATAATTTATTATCTTTTTTTTGCCTCACCTAAAGAAGCTGGTTATAAAATAGCGAAATATATCTTTGAAAAATATAGAACCAGAGGTTTGAAATAATGGCTACAAAATCAGCGATAGAATGGACGGGCTCGACTTGGAATCCGGTGACGGGTTGTACGAAGATAAGTTCCGGCTGCCTTAATTGCTATGCTGAACGTATGGCGAGAAGATTAAAGGCGATGGGGCAAAAGAATTATCGTAATGGTTTTAAGGTTACCTGCCACCGG
>CAZTKW010000026.1:0-1933 GCA_964614315.1 uncultured Pirellulales bacterium | reverse complement strand
CTTTGCGATGGAAAAAGCCACAGATGGTTTTTGTCAATTCCATGAGCGACCTTTTACATAAAGATGTGCCGGATGATTTCATCTTTGATATTTTTTCCACGATGCGACATGCCCAACAGCATCAATATCAGATTTTGACTAAAAGAGCTGAAAGGTTGGCGAAATTGTCACCAGAGTTACCCTGGCAGGAAAATATATGGATGGGCGTTACCGTTGAAGCAGCGGATTATAAATACCGGATCGATTACCTGAGATACACTGGAGCAAGGATTAAATTCTTATCGCTTGAGCCGTTGTTAGGTGATTTAGGAGAACTTAATCTCGATGAGATTGACTGGGTAATTGTCGGCGGAGAATCCGGGCCTGGAGCAAGGCCGATAGAAATCGGCTGGGTCAGGAATATAAGGGAACAATGCCTTGCTCGAAATGTACCATTTTTCTTTAAGCAATGGGGTGGTGTAAACAAGAAGAAAGCCGGCAGACTATTAGACGGCAAGACCTGGGATGAAATGCCAATTGGTTTTCAAGATAAGATATATGCCTGAAGCCCTGCAGGGTGTGCAATTGGGTAAATTCGAGATTGCCGCTTTGAGGGGGAGGGAAGGGGAAATTTTTTGTATTTTGTTGAAAGAAGTACAGCCGGGGAATGGAAAAAAACAGGCGGCCTCCTGAGGGAAGGTGTTCCTAAGTCTTTAATGTTCATTCCTAACTACTTTTTGTTTCTGAGAATACCCTTATGGCTTTGTGAGGGCTTGTCGGACAGGCTACCTCGCAGGCGCCGCAGCCGTTGCACTTAGCGGGGTCAATTACGGGTACAAGTATGTATTGGGCCTCTGAGAAGATGAAACGAATCGCATTATAAGGGCACCATCGCATACATGCCGTACATTCACGGTCTTCAGCGAGCAGGCAAATGTTCATATCGACCCGGGCCAGGCCGATTTTTATATCCGGTTTTTTGTCAAGGTCAACGCCTTTTAATGCCCCGCTGGGGCAAACCTTCGTACAACGAATGCAGTCTTCGCGGCAGTAGTCTTTATCAAAGGTCAGTATGGGGGTCAGGATACCGACAAGGCTGTGCTGTCCGGTGTCGCGACGGATGATATCGTGCGGACACGACCGGACACAGTTGCCGCAGCGGGTACAGAGTCCTTTGAAGGTCAGTTCATCCACCGCGCCAGGTGGCCTGAGAGGCGCTAAAGTTTCTCGCCGGATGAGACGCAAGATGCCCGCTAAGGCCGTCCCCACCAACAAGGCGAGTATGGTACGCCTTGCAACGGGATATCCCGAATGGGTGCGGCGCGGCACATTAGCTGCGGGCCTGAGGACAGAGCAGAATTTTCGATACATCATAGAGAGCAGGTCCTGAAAAGCTCCCAACGGGCAAAGACCGCGGCACCATATATGCGGCCGCAGCAGCGAGAAGATAAGCAGTAGCGCAACGAGCAGAAACGAGACTGCTGCGGCGAGGAGTTGGTTTTTTCCGGTTAAGAGGAAAAGACCGGCGAAGAGAGAGAGCGGGTCAGACCAGAGAAACAGGGGAAAGCCTAAAATTGCCCCGCCGAGAGTGATTGCGAACAACCATCTGCCTATCGAGATGGTTTGGCAGGGTTTTCGTTTGAGGCGCAGGCCGAGGGAGCTTGCGGCATCCAGGCACAAGCCCAGAGGGCATACCCAGCGGCAAAACCAACGATGCCGAAAGAGTGCAACGAGGCCGATAACGAGCCCAAGGGCGAGGATGGGCTGGAATGTCTTGGCTGCCAGAATCGAGTTGACGGCGACGAAAGGGCTCAAGGCCGGCACAAGCACCAAGAGTTCATCTTTGCCTCTGACGGGTAATAAGCACAAGACCGCCGCGATGAGACAAAGAAGGCGAACCAGCAACCTGAAATTATTTCTGATGCTCGTTTGCTTTATGACAGAATCGTCTGTG
>CAZTKW010000025.1:0-14594 GCA_964614315.1 uncultured Pirellulales bacterium | reverse complement strand
ACCTTCCCGATTGCTATTCGTCCGACATACTCCGAATACTCCTGGTTTATCACCAGCATTTGCAGCGGTGCATCTTGGTCAACTTTTGGCGACGGAACATTGTTTATTATCGCATCGAATATTACCTGCACATTATTGGTTTTATTAGCCATATCTGTTGTCGCCCAGCCTTCTTTGGCTGATGCGTAAACAATGGGAAAATCCAGGGCCTCGTCATTTGCCCCCAGTGATACGAGCAGGTCGAATACTTCGTTAACGACATCGTCAGGCCGGCTATTTTCGCGATCGACTTTGTTTATCACTACTACTGGTTTCAGTTTGTGTTCCAGGGCCTTGGTCAATACGAATCTTGTTTGCGGCATTGGCCCTTCGAATGCATCTACCAGGACTAATACCCCGTCTGCCATTTTTAAAACTCGTTCCACCTCCCCGCCAAAATCCGCATGCCCCGGAGTGTCTATCAGATTTATCTTATATTCTTCGCCCTTTGAGTCCGTATAGTATATCGCGCAGTTTTTGCTTAGGATTGTTATGCCGCGCTCTTTTTCGAGCGGGTTTGAATCCATTATCAAATTATGCTGGCTGCCGGCTAATTTATCGAGGTCTTCGCTTCTGAACATCCCCGACTGGTAGAGAAGCTGGTCTACCAGCGTTGTTTTGCCATGGTCCACATGGGCGATTATGGCTACATTACGAATATAATCTGAATACATAACAAACTCTCAATTAGAAAATATAAAAATAAACAACTCTTCAGGATTTGCTCGACAATCTCCCGTGTAAATCAAATATTATACCCTTATTTTCAGCCATGTCAACACAAAACAATATAATACTACCCAAAATTGGACCTCTCAGGATGAATCTATAGCCCCCTTGAGTTGCCGCTTTGTGGTGTCATCCCCGCCAAACTGCTACCAAGACATGAAACAGGGGACTATTGTCAAAAACCCTCAAGCCAGTTGTCGGTAAGTTCCAGCATATCGTCCCAGTTAACTCGGCCGTCACCGGTAAGGTCAGCCCCGCTGCACGCATCGCAGACGGTATCCAGCCAGCGTTCGGCAAAGACCGCAAAATCCACCAGGTCAACGTCCTTGTCGTCGTCAATGTCAGCCGGATAAAATGGTTCGGCATCGAAACCATAGGTCGTAATGCATGATGACGTCCAGCCGTAAAAAAGATGAATCATTTGAATATCCTGAGTTCGCAGTTCATCCAGTATATCCTGTGATATCCCCGGTTCGAGTTGAGGCTCGAATAGGAACTCCTCGCCAAAGTTGTGGTGGTGCGGGAAATAGGTTTGCGAGTAATATCCTCGAAGAACTATTGGCTCGGTGGTGTATCCTTCGATGACCGTCTCATCCCAGCAGACCAGCGGAGCGGTGTAACCGGCTGAGAATCCGGGTGGTGGTGGTGGCCAGAAGAAAGATGTCGTGATAGACACATCATTTACCTCGTCGTAAAAGCTGCGCTGCTGCCAGACATCGCCTGCCTGTGGCTCTGCGCAGACACAGAGAACTACCTCATCTGTAGTGGTACTTGTGGGGCCCATCCCATTCCACGATGGGACGGCCTGAGCGTAGTCTACGCGTAAGCTTAGCCTTCCAGGCGCAAGGCCAAAGTCAGCCAGTGTAAACACAGGACCTTGTTTTGGTGACACCAGGGTCTGCACGTTATCCGTGCGCAATCCATAGCTTCGCGGATTCTGCAGATGGTGCATAAGCCACCAGTCAGTCGTGCAGGGCTCGTAAGGCCAGGTCGACGGAGTTTCGTCAAAGTTATGCCAGGAGAAGGGCCACAGTGGCAGTTTTCCGGTGAGGCTGCGGATGCGACCGTCGGCCGCGTACTCGATATGTGCATCGGCATAAAAGCTTTCGGCAAGATTGGCTTCATTCAGCCAGAGGTTTTTGGTTTCAAGCGTCCACCGTGATTTAAGCCGGTGATTGGCGAAGACACTGCTATACATTGTCCAGGATTCCCCTTGGAAGATGCAGTATTTCGTAGGGTCATTGAACAGAAACGGCGTGATGCTTGGTGTGTCGTCTGGCTGGGGAATCTCGCGAATCTGCTTGACGACCACTCCCCCTGCAGGTAATGCTGCGCCTCCAGCAGAAACCTTCTTATATTCAAAGTCAAGCAGGTATTGTGTTTTGCCGGTTACCAGTTCGAACCTTTCCGCAGCATCTACAAGCAACTCTGACAATTCAATATAGTCATCCTGCCACTCCATCACGGTGGCGCCCAGAGGCACAAGACTAGATGAACAAACTAACGTAGGATAAATGCTCCCAGAGGAAGAAACATAAACGCTGACTTCCTCCGGGACAGAACCATCCTCGGGGTTGGCAACTGAGGTTGCACCCAATTGAGTCACCAGCATTATGTTCCTGCTTGAACCCGATCCTTTTGTTAGAGTGGCTACGCCGTTGGCCAGCTCAATCTCGTCCGGAAAGGAATGATGCACCAGAAGCGCCATACCAACGTCGGTTTCGTTTACGTCGTGGCGAAGCCGTTCAAGGAAGGCATTGTCGTTGTAGAAACTGGCGAACACTTTGCGAATCGCTCTAAAAACCCCACGTTCATTGTTCTCTTCGGCATCACATATACACAGCCCCACGTCATCGCCGTCCAGGTCGTCGGCCAGGCAACCGCTGTAGCTGTCGTAAAGCCCGGCGCCGGTGAACTGATTGCTGTCTTCTACGTTCGTCGAACTTCTAAAACGGATTTTACTGTTAATATCGAATCCGTAATTCGGGTCCTCAAGCACAGCAATAACCCCATCCTGCAATTGCTGACTGAAACTCGTAACACTGGCATTGGTAATCATATTCCGAATCACCGCAAGATCTGCCGATAACGCCGCAATATCGGCTGGCGGATAGCTATAACCGCCTAATCGATTGGCAATCTCTTGGCGAAGGGTGCTGCCGCTGATGCCTGCCGGAATCATCCATTTGGTTGGGTCACTTTCATCATCGGTCAAATACATGCCCCCAAGTTCAATCGCATTCGGCCCTGCGTTATATAATTCAATCCAATCCGGATATCCGCTTCCCTCCGGGTCCTGAATGGTACTATCGTTCTCAGCCATAAACTCATTGATAAACAAGCCTTCTGTAGGGCCGCCGCTGCCCGTATTCGTTGAATTTGGTGTTGCTGTACCACCGGAAAAGAATACCCAGTTATCGTTCCCGTCGGGCGACCGACCATAAGATACATCCCCGCTTTGAGGCCCGAATGACAGTCCGTCTATCAAAGTCGTACTATCACTGTCATACAAACCAATATATTCGCCATCGGCGCTGAGTTTGAAATTCGTATGCAGCGCACCCTGTTCTTCGTCATTGTCCGCCCAGAAAAGAAGGTAACCACCCGCCTCGATTACAACGCCATCGCGTGGTGTAAGACTCTGTTCTAAAAACTCATTCCACAAATCGAACGAAAACGCCGTCGCAACAGGACAGTTGTCTGGTATCGAATCGCGCAAAATTTTATAGTTTGTCGCCTTGCCGCCGAAATATTGAATGTCCCCTGGAACAAGGTCATTAGTATCAGCGCTGTAATCGCCGAACGATGCCATCGGTTGAATATTCAGCTCCGGCGGCTCTTTCAGCGCAAGGATTTCCGCAATTGTCGTCTCGTCAAGAGAGCCCTCCACATCGATTAACTTTACAGCGTCGGAGGCACGCAGAACAACCTTATGACCAATAAGCTGCTGGGCACGGTTCGCATCCTCAGCCAGGGCCAGGTGTGCGAAAGGCACGCCGAAAGTCCTCGCCAGAATGGCAACGTGCGAATTCGGCGTTGATGGCAGCAGCGAAAGAACCCCGGCCACAAACGGTATCTCGGCCGGAACTCCATCAGTCAAAAGAATATCGCCCGGCAAAAGATTGCCGGAAAGATACGCTGCTTCAATCTGGTCACCGGGGAAAAATTTCAACTCTCCTAACGCCCATCCCTCGGAGTAGCAGGCGTTGCCCTCGGCCCAACGAGCAGTAGAGCTGACAGGTATGCCCTGGGCCTCAAACCAGTCGCGGTTGGCCTCGGCTACGGCCAGCTGTTCGTATGTTGGAAAATAAAATGCCTCCACGTTCGGGTCACCAAGGCAGGGATCGACAATGATTTTTGTTTTGACCACGTTGAACATATCACGAATTTCTTCTTTTAAATAGGGGTCATAACGAACGAACTGTATGCCGTACTCCAAAAAGAACGGTACCGGAGGTTCGCTGTCTGTAAGAGGAGGTAATATTACCGTACCTAAGACAGCCTGTTGTCCCTCCTCATAGAGTGTAACATCATAATATTCACTTGGGCTCATTCCTATAAATGGTGGCAGAACCGCAGTGGCAAAATCGTAGTGAAATAAATAGAGCTGGCTGTCCTGGAAGTAAACCGTGTTGGCATCATTCAGTTTGATTGTGAACTTCACCCACCCCGGGTCATTGGAAAAGACACCTTCGTTACGAAAGGAATCATCGGGGAAAACTATCTGGTTTTTCCAGTCCTGGCCGTACACGGCTGTGGACGTTGCTGCCACCACTAAAAGCATTAAAAATGCCGACTCGATTTTTAGATTTGCCCTTTTCCACATCTCGCTATTTCTATGGGTGCCGGTTTATATGCATCCTCCGACAAAAGCGTTCCCTTATTTAAGCAAACACAATAAGCATTATAACACATAACAGGCTTGGATTCAATGATAAAACTCTTATTTCAGCCCTTTTACAGGTTTGCACTATATAACGGCTTCTTTTGTGGGATGAGCCCCTGTTTAACTAAGCCGAATAACACCTGCACTAATACAACGGTTACAACTCACTTTTAACCAATCAACTCTTTTTCCTTACCCCGTTTAGAAACGTCTCTCATTCTAATGGGATCTGTGTTATCTGAGGTGAATTCTGTTCTTTGTGTTGACCAAAAAATATAGCCAAAAATGCTGTCCGTTTAAAATTACCCATTTTAACATTTTAACCAGTCTCATTTTGAGAAGGCAATTTCGCCCCGCTCTAAACTACCCATTTTAACACTGAAAAGGGTTTTTGAATCGGGTGTGCAATTTTGTACGTTTTTTTGCATCTTTTTGTCGTTTTTTTTCATTTTTTTGTTTTTTTTGCACTTTTTTTTAACTTTTTGTTCGTTTTTTCGTCTTTTTTTGCGTTTTTTTGTCATTTTTTCAACCCCCACCCCCATTTTTAGCCCAAAAACTAAGGTGCATTAAAATCACCATTTAAGCGATGTTGTCTAATTTTCTCCGCACAGTCTTTTAATATCTCTCGCAACTATTTCTGCGATAATATCCTCTTGTCCCGATAACGTAAGTCTTTGTGGCTCAAGAGCATAGTGAAAAGACCCAACGCCTCCCCGAGCTTCGGTTTCCATTTTTTTCTCCGGTCTTTTTCTTTTTATTGCTGTGATTTTACGCTGTTCCGCCATTATCTCTTCAGCCAAATCAAATCGCGGTATCTCCATCGGCTTCTCTTCTATCTCTTTTGCCTTCAAGGACTTATCATCATCAAGATTTGCAGCCTCCGACTTTTTTTCAATCGTTTTTTCCTGATTTTCTCCACTTTTAGCGGTATTATACGGCGGAATTATATCCCGAGCACGAAGGATATCTTCTTTACTTTCAAGAATATCTGCATCCAGTTTTTCGTTCTTATCATCTTCATTCATCGACATAACCTCCTGAAAATACTACACTACTGTAATATCTGTATTCTACTAAATCAAGTATAAAATGTAATTCATCTCACTTAAGCCACCCAATAACATCGCCTCCCCTCACAACATATCCGCACCACCCAGCTACACTCCTAAGCGCCCCGATATGCAGTTCCCGATTAAGTGCTGCCGTCCCATCCGCAGTATAATAAACCCCAAAATCCCGCATAAACGCATCAAAAGCCGTGATATAAGGACAAACATTCGTCATAACCCCGCAGATTACAACCTGCTTTATCTCCAGGCAGCGCAGCGTGCATTCAAGGTCTGTCTGGTAAAACCCGCTGTAGCGCCGTTTAATTATAACCTTTTCACCGGCCGATACTTCCAGCCCTTTGGCTATCTCAACATCACTGGTTCCTTCTAATATTGGCTTCGGCCACCAGCTTGAAAGGTGTTTCCCCCTGTCATGCTCAACTGAATGATGACCCTGAACAAGCCAGATTACCGGCCGACCAGCACAACGAAAAGCATTAATAACCTCCCCGACACGCCCCACAATAGCCCGTGCATTCGCTGAAGAAAGCCCTCCATCGCCATCTACGAAGGGTTTTGTCATATCAACCACAATAAGCGCCGCATCTTCTTTCTGCAGCGGCGTAACCTCTCTCCACTGATAAGGGCTGATTTCATCCATCCACTTGGCAAGCTCAGCATCAAGCGTATCGGCTGTAACATACGTCTCAGAAAGCTCTTGTGGTCCAGCCATAGTTATCTCCTTCTTAACCTCATTTAAGACCGGCGAATATTGTGGATAGTATTATTATTTTACGTTTATTCTACCTACTTGTTTTTCAATGTTCGCTGAATACGTAAAGCTATGTCTTCTAAATACTTAGGCGAATGTAGTGTCCGTTCGCCTCCGCCGTGTTGAAATTCCTCTTTTCTTTCAGTCTTTCCTGTTTTTGTATTAATCCATTCTGCCGTATATGCCCCGCTCGGCAGTTCCACCGCCAACTCAGCCACATCGCCGCCGTTGACATAAATCGCATAAGCTATGCCTTTCTGGACCAGCGCACGGGCGGTTGCATTTTCGGGCGTTTTGCTTTTGATAACTGAATTGTCCGGCTTCATTTTAATAAAATCAAGGTTATTGATGAAATTATTGAGGATTTCAAGCTGTTTTCGCAGCACCGGCCCGCCGCCGCCGGGCGCATTGATGTCAGCCGTTCCATCTTCACTGCCGACTATAAATGAGTAATCGAGATTATTATAAAGCCCGCCACCGGCGATTATAAAATCCCACCCCTCGATTCGATACACACCCGGCTCACTGCCGACAAAGCCCGTTTCATCGTCCCCTATGACTTTATTCAGGCCGTAGTTTTCCGCCACCGTCGTTGGCGGCTTAGCATAATGGAAGTTGAAAATCGACACATACGGATTAGGATTCGTTATTTTCTCCGTCTTATTGGCGATATTCTGAGCGATAAGGTGTTTTACATTAAGCTTAGCTTCGGCCTTGAAGATTGTTTCAGCTATTATATTTTGCCAATCGTCGGTTACACCGGCAAAATAAGGCTCATTACAGATTTCATAATAAACGTTGTCGAAATCCTTTAACTCCTCCACGATTTTGCATACCATCGCCTTCTGTATTGCCAGCAGCTTCGGATACTGGAGCGTATAAACCTCGGTTCGCTTCATATTCCCTACGCCGTTAATGTTGTTGGCGATATTCATCGGGCTAAGTTCCCACATACTGTCTTTGTAGAAGGGGCAAAACAGCACCACTTCAACCACGATGCCGCGTTTGCCGGCTTCAGCAACAAAGCTGTGCAGACGCTCAAAATAGGCAATATCCCACTTTGTCAGGTCGAATTTATTGCCGCCCCCGGCATATTCCGGTGTCTGGCTGCGTGCCCACGGACATATAAACCTTCCTTTGGCGGGCGCCAGCGTATTGTTCTCAATTTTGAACGCCCCGAACGGCTCGCAGTAGGCCCCGCTGAATGTGCGAGTCAGGTTAAAACCGTGTGATTTGAGTGTTTTAAGGTACTTGCTGTAGTCGAAGTCCCGATTGAGCACTGCGCCGTAATGTTCGGCTGAAGTGATAAGTACCGTCGGTTTACCGCGCCAAAGGAAATAATGCGGGTTCTCCGGATGCAGTTGAATAGGCTCCGCTCTTTTCGCCAATTCCGGCGAGATACACCCGGTTGTGACGGCCAATATCCACATTACCAAACAGGCAGATATTATCAATCTAAAGCCTGCAATAATTGCCCCCGCAGTGCTTACTTTTTCCCTGATTAACAGGGTTTTGTGTGCTTTTTCAGCCATTTCGACATCCTTTTTAAGTCTGCCTGCCTGGTTTTAACTTATTTTGCAGGGCCTAACGAAAACTGTGTGAAATCGCCGGGATTGAGTTGTTCTATCAGCAAGTGAATATCATCCGTTGTAACTGCTTTAATGGCCTTAATATCGTCTTCGACGGTGCGATACTCCTCCAGATATGTCCAGTTGACGCCCAGGTCTATCAGGCGACCCATCGGCAGCTCATTTTTGATAACCAGGGCGCTTAGAAATTTGTTTTTTGCTGTCCTTGTTTCATCTTCGGTCACACCGTTTCTTGATAGATTTTGAAAAATATTTCTGACCGTATCGAGTACTTTAGGCATATTTTCGCTGCTGCAGCGGATATAGCTGCAAAATGCCCCTGTGCCGTCCATAGCTCCGTAGGGCATTGACGCGGCCTCAACCAGGTCAAATTTCGGAATTCCGTTTCTCTCTCGCATTGCGTCCTCCGGCTGCATTCTTGTTTCCCACGGCAATGACATAGTATTCATAAGCGGTGCCCGGACCTTCTCATAGACTCCGGCGCGAGCGACATGGCCGGTGACCATTGGGGCATTGAAGGGCTACTTAGGTAATGATTTAGCAATCAAATCGATGCCCTGCAAGATCGCTGCGATTCCGGGGGCGTTCTTTTTGAAGTAATGCCAGAGCTTTTTGAGCCGGGATGGTTCCGGTGGAGCCTTTTCCAGTTCCTCTACTATCTGGTCGAAGTGGTATTTAGCATCTCGTTTGTCCCCTTTGCTCAGATCCATCTTCTCCAACGCGTCCACAGCCTCTCTTAGGGTAGTCTTTACTTCTCCATCCAGAATTGTCGAGTTGTCGATATTCTGTTTGATTACGGTAATGTCTCCAGTCTGGACATGTCTGCCGACAATCAGGGATCCTTTGACTTTGTTAATACTTGTTCGGTTTGAGTTGTGTACCATTTTAAAGTCTCCTTTGAATTCTCCGACCCGTTTATCTACATATATTACACCGTCGCGAAGCAATTGCTGTTTTTGCTGTTCGGTCTCTTCCGGGCTTTCGATATTGCCCAGCAGTCGTGCAACGCTGAAGCTTCTACCCAGTTCGCCCACAAATTTCTCTCGCTGCCCTCCAAGTTCGTGCCCGATCAGGTCCCGGTACTTAACAGAATGATGCTTCTGTCCGGGCAAGGGCACCCATTCGGTCACATTGAGCTTCTGGAAACTTTCGTTGATCGCCAGGATCGTCTTGCGGATGGTGGCGAGGTATTCTCTCGGTCGGTCGCTGCTAACCTCCACAGATATTCTCCGGCGACGCGTATCCTGCCGTACGACGGCCATGGCATCGAATGAATCGTTCTTCAGGAACGCACCGGTACGCCAGCAATTCTCCGGAACAAGATCGTCACAACTCTCTACCATGAACCGCGGCAGGATCAGCGCCGGGAGGTAGTCATACTCGAAATAGAAACACACATTCGCGGCCTTCGGCAGGCTTTCCGAGGGCTCCAGTTCGGTCAGCAGATCAGGAACCAAGATCGTATGCTCGCCCAACTCAGAGCATAGCCCGAATTTGTTCATCAACTCGACGATGTACGTCTGCTCTTGTAGAGAGTACTTGCGCCGCTTTCGTAACAGGCCCTTTTTCTCATCCGGCAGACGCTCCTGGTTGAGTACGTAGTCAAGCCTGTCGCGTGGCAACTTGCCCTTGACTTTCTTGAGCATGGGCGAGTTGATGAGTTTGTAAATGCCGCCCGTGACCCACTCGGGATTCAGTACCTGCGTGTCCTGCAGGTGGCGATCAGGAAAGTGCAGCATCACCCCTAACTCATGCAAGACTGTGATCAATTGCTTTTGCTTCTCCGGATCGTGCACTCCCTCATTCCTACAGATGGCCTCGTAGTCGCTGTAGCGGATAATGTCCCGTCGTAGCCGAGCCAGGCGTTCTTTCACAGCCGCATGACGCTTGGGCCAGGTCATTTGGATCATCTCGACATTGTCAAGATGATCTTTCAATTCCCGTTTGAATCGGTTGATACCATCGCCCTCACGGCATGAGACGTGGTAAAAGCCCTTAATATTGGGATATTTCCTTTTCAGGTCTGTCTCGTTAAGGCCGAACATATTTGCGTCGATCTTGTTGACCACTACCAACACAGGCGAGTTGCCACCCAGGCTTTCGATATTGCTCAGCCATTCTTCCGAATCTAATTCCTGACGGGCGTCGATGACGAGAACATACAGCGAGCGGTGTGAGAAGAATACTCGATGTGTGGCCTGCATGATACCCTGGCCGCCGTAATCCCACAGGTGAACCGTAACTTCCTCGCCATCTACTGTAATCGGCCAGCGCGTGATCCTCACGCCGTGTGTCTTGACCTCGTCCGACTGGAACTTACCATTTGTGAGCCTGCGCACCAGGGAGGTTTTACCCGCGCCACCGTATCCCACCAGCAGAACCTTGACTTCATTGAGCTTCTTCTCTCCTTCGGCTATCAGTGACTCGAACCACTGCCTGACCGCGTCCACGCCCTGGCGGATGACTTCAATAGGCGGATTGGTCAGGGGGTTATCATCAAGTTCGAGCGTTGTCAGGTTGGTCAACTTACCTAACTCTGCTGGGATGCTTCTAATTTGATTATTTCTGAGATCGAGCGTTGTCAGGTTGGTCAACTTGCCTAATTCAGCCGGGATGCTTTTAATTTGATTGTTTCTGAGATCGAGTGTTGTCAGACTTGTTAACTTCCCCAACTCCCTCGGGAAAGCCGTCAGTCGATTATCAGAAAGATTGAGTGTTTTCAGGTTTGCCAACTTGCCCAATTCCGGCAGGACAATCGTCAGTTTATTAGTGCTAAGGTCAAGTGTCATCAGCTTTGTCAACTTCCCCAATTCCCTCGGGAAATTCGTTAGTCGATTGTCTCGAAGATCGAGCGTCTTCAAGTTTGTTAACTCCCCCAACTCTGCCGGTACGCTCGTCAGTCGATTGAATGAAAGGTCGAGCGACTTTAGGTTAGTCAGCTTTCCCAACTCCGATGGGACTCGTGTTAGTAGATATACGGCAAGATTGAGTTCAGTACACCGGTCTTGCTCTGCTTGTTTAATTGTCTCAAGTAGTTGCAACTCGTTCACTTCCAGCCCTCGGCAAAACACTGCTTCAGGTTCGGCTTCCGGAAAGCTATCGACGGAAGCCTTCCGTCCAATAACTCATGCGTTTTCTAAATGTACCTCTTGTTGCACGTTCATGCGTGTTGTTGCCTATTATACGCATTGTCCAAGTCCGGGGCAATTAGCTCTTGCGTTCCGGTCCTAAAGAAAACTGCGTAAAATCCATCAGATTCACCTGTCCGATCAAGGCCCGAACATCATCAACCGTCACGTCTTTAATCGCGTTGGCATCCTCCTCAACCGTACGGTATTGCCCCAGGTATGTCCAGTTAAAACCCAGATCGACGAGCCGGCCCATCGGCAGTTCATTCTTTATAACCAGCGCGCTTAAGACTTTAGCTTTTGCTATTTTCAATTCCTTTTTGCTGATGCCATCTTCCGCCAAGCCATTGAAAATGCTTCTGACTGTATCGAGCACTTTTGAGACATTCTCGCTGTTGCAGCGGATATAGCTACAGAATGTCCCCGTGCCGTCCATCGCGCTAAAGTTCATCGTTGCCGCTTCTGCTAAGGCTTTATCCACCAATTCCCAGAAGAAACGCGATCCGACGTCATCGCCTATAATCACCCCCAAAAGTGAAGCGGCGAATCTCCTCGGATCCTGAGCAGAAACGCTTGAACTCATAAGACAGATATGTTCAGAGAATATGGTAGCCCGTCTTAAACGTCCGACCCTTCCACTCCCATCGATGTGCCCGGTCTTTCTCATTACACTCCCTGGCCTCCAACCACGGCACCGCGTCTCCACAACAGAAAGAAATGGTTCCCAACCAACATCCCCTACGCATACGAGAACCATGTTGTTCGTCACATAGTGATCTGCAAAATATGCTTTGACCTGGTCGAGTGTTATGTCATCAATCGTATCTTCGCTCCCAAGAACACTGTTGCCGCAAGGATGTTTCCCAAAGTGTAATCCCCTGCACCTGTCTAGCACATCGAAACTCGGTAGATCGTTGTACATTCTTATTTGTTCTTTGACGACTTCCTTCTCGTTCCCCAGATATTTGCGTCTGAAGACCGGCTGCATCAACTCTATCCACAGTTGTGTCACCTCAAGGACATATTCTGGAAGAGTAGCAGCGTAGTAGACCGTGTTCTCCTCGCTCACAAAGGAGTTGAACTGTGCCCCAATTGTGTCAAAAGATTGATTGACCGCGAGCGGGCTTAACGTTTCATTTCCTTTGTATACCATTGAGTGAACAAGAAATGATATCCCAGCAATTCCATCATTTTCATCTCTCGAGCCGGCCTTGACAAAAAGGCCAGTTGCTGCTGATTTAGCAGCATGATTGATCTCACCGATAACAGTCAATCCATTCTCCAATGTGTGTGTCTTGAATTCCATATGCGATCACATTTCCCGCCCCGCAACACCCCTCCGGAAGGCACGCCGCCCTGGCCGGCAGCATGAAACCAAACGCCACCGACTCCACCGCATCCCTCGGCTCACCAAGGATAACCATTCCATTGCGGAGTACATGCTTTTCTAATTTCCTTCCCACTGCCTACCTTTACCAGATACAACAGATAGCTTACCGTATGGCCATAATTGCTTCTTGAAGTCATCTCCAATGCACGCTTGCGAAACCCTTTCTATTAAGCGGAGGCCTTACTCTGTCGACTCCGGCCCCAGCGAGTACTTCGTATAACTGCTCAGGTTGATCTCCCGAGCCAGAGCATTGACGTGGTCAATAGTCACCGCCTTGACCGCCTTCACATCGTCCTCGACGGACCGATAGTCGCCCAGATAGAACCAATTTGAGCCGAGGTCCCCCAAGCGGCCCATCGGTAGCTCATTCCTCAAGACCATTGAACTGAGAAGTTTGTTCTTCGCGCCTGTCAGTTCGTCGTCCCTGATACCTTTCATCCCAACTTCTCTGAATACCCGTTCCACAATTTCCATCACTTGAGGGCTTCTTTCTACTGCACATTGAACATAGGAGTAGAATGCCCCGGTCCCATCCATGGGGCCAAATTGCATCGCCGCCACTTCTGCCAAGGCCTTGTTAACCAGTTCCCAGAAAAATCTCGACCCGACGTCATCGCCTATAATCACCCCCAAAAGCGAAGCGGCAAATCTTCTCTTATCCTGGGCAGGCACCCCCGCACTCATCAGGCATATATGTTCACGTGCCAGATTTGCTTTTTCAGCTCGTTTTTCTTTTCGGCTTCCCCTGCAGTGTTCCAGCTTTCTTTCTACAGTTTGTTTTTGCCATTTACCACAGCCATTTTCAGCCGTAGAACAAATCTGGTCCCAGTTGAAATTGCCCGCACACGCCAGAACAAGGTTATTTGGTGCGTAGCGATTTGTAAAATAGCTCCTCATCTGTTCAGCCGTCAGGTTATCTATACTTTCCTCGGTGCCCAAAACGCTGTTGCCGCAGGGATGGCCGTCGAAATGCAGACTTCTGCATTTGTCCATAACATCGAAAGTAGGCGAGTCTTTGTACATTGCGATTTCTTCTTTAATTACGTTTTTTTCAATGTTGAAATCCTCGTTTCTAAGGCTCGGTCTCATCAACTCTATCCATAGGCTCGTTACCTCGTTCAGATATTCGGGCAGAACCGCCGCATAAAAGACGGTGTTTTCCGCGCTAGTTTCGGCGTTGAATTGTGCGCCCGTTTTGTCGAATGCCTCATTGACTTCAAACGCACTTAGCTTTTCTGTACCTTTGAACAGCATATGTTCGAGAAAATGCGATACGCCGTTTATCTGCTTTGTTTCATCGCGAGAACCTGTTTTGACAAAGAAACCGACCGCCGCCGATTTGGCGGATTTGTTGACTTCGCCGATTATACTCAGCCCGTTCTGTAGTATCTTCTTTTTGAATTCCATATTTGGCTCTACTTAACAGTTATTTGTTTCGGGCCGATTGTTACGACTGTAAAATCTTCGAACTTATTATTACGCAAAAAAGCCAGCACCGAATCAACCGAAGTCTGCTCGATTTTATTTTTAATCTCATTCAGGCTTCGAACTCTGCCTAATATATAGTAATCGCTCCCGATTGCGCCGGCCCGGCTGCTGGACGATTCACTTTGCAGAATCAATGAGCTTTTTAAGCCGATTTTGCCCCTTTTGATTTCTTCTTCGCTGATTCCTTCGCCGAGTCGCTCAAATTCAGCCGTTATCACATCGAGCGTTTCCTGTGCCTTTTCCGGTGTGGTGCCCGCATAACAGGCTATCCCGGCTGCCTCTTTAAGGCCGTGATACCGTGCTCCGATTGCATAGCACAGACCTTTTTTTTCTCTTACCTCTGTGAATAATCTGGCACTCATCCCGCCGGAAAGAACTGATATCGCCACCCGGGCATTATAGTAGTCCTCGTCGGCCGGCCTGACGGTCCTGGTCATCAGCCCTATATGCACCTGTGCACCGTCGTTATGCAGGTGTTTGTATTTACTGGCTTTAGAGCCGATTGTAACAGCCGGGACTTCTTT
>CAZTKW010000024.1:0-14986 GCA_964614315.1 uncultured Pirellulales bacterium | reverse complement strand
TTTTGTTCGGGCATATTGGGCCTCCACACAAATTTTGAGAAGTTGTCTGATAACATATCGGCCAAATATCCCCAAAATGCCCAATTTTACAGCTTTTCTTTACCAATATCATGAGTGAGAACTTGAAATTTAATTTGACCGTTTTCTCAATAATGATACACTGCTGGCAGAAATACATTGTTATGCCAAATGCTGCAGAACGATATGGAAAGGAAAAATGATGACAAAATCTAATCTTAAGAAGACTGTCTTTAACATATTACTAGTGATTTTACTTGCAGGATTTGGTACAGGCTGTACATCTCAACCCTCAGCGGATAAACAATTAAGACAAAAAAGACCTATGGAGAAACGACAGTGGAGCGTAGTAGCCGATACTGTTCAGGAAAACCTCACCATAACACATACCAGTTTAGCAGTTGTATTAAAAGATGCACGCTTAAATGTAAAAAAAGATGACAAGCTTCTCGCACTTTCCCAGTGGAAAGTCAATAACTATAAAGATAGAGTAGTTATTGAAACCGCCCAGCCCGAAAAAACTACCTGGGTATTTATAATCAACGGGAAAAATCTCGACATACGTTCTTCTGCCGACACCGGTGTTATCACTGCTGTAGCGCCGGCTTCAGGCGCCAGAATACCCGCCAGATTAGCCGACCAGGACAACGGCGTAATCTATACCTCACTCGGACTTGTCTCAGCGAGAAATATATCCTGCTTATTCGACCGCGTGACCGACGTAATGATACAGTTTCCGGAGCAAAGCTCTCTAAGCCGCAATGCTTCCAATGCTGAATTGATGGATGTAACTTTTCCAATACGTAAACTTGGCCTTGAGTTCACGAACTGGACCGACAATTGGGGAGTAACCTACAACTATGGGGAGCGGATTTCTCTGATTCCTAACTACTATACGGAACATATAGGATTGATGCGTTACGAACCATACTATCCGCAATATAAAGACAAACGACCCTTTAAAACAGCTCCTACCGGCTGGCTTTCCTGGTATTGCTACTTTATGCCTGCAAACGAAGAAGATATGGTAAAAGAAACCGATGCTCTTGCCGAAACCTTAAAACCTTACGGCCTGGAATATGTTCAGCTCGACGCCGCCTACTCCGGAGGTGAGCAGGCCAATCTCCTTGAATGGAACAGGGAAAAATTCCCAAAAGGCGGCAAATGGCTTATGAAAGACATCAAAAGTAAAGGTTTAAGACCGGGACTTTGGGTCAACGCCTATGGTGCAAACCATGCAAATCCTTCATTTGGAAAATACCCCGAAAACTGGTTTCTCCATGATAAGGATGGAAACCTCAGGGGTGCCTGTTGCACCGCCGACGCCACTGTTGTTCAACTTGATTATAGCAATCCAAACGTTATTGAAAAGCATCTGAAACCACTCTTTCTTACCTTGGTTGATGACTGGGGCGTTGAATATCTAAAAGATGCCGGACATGGAGCTTGGATGTTTTCATACGAAAAGAACAGGCAGTTCGCCTATGACCCTTCTGTCGAAGGCAGAGACGCTTACTGGCAGGTGCAAGCGGTAATCAGAGAAATAATGGGCCCTGAAAACTGGATAATGGGCTGCAGTGCAGAAGGTGGCGCAAGCCAGTTTTGTCTTGGTGTGGGAACTTTTGACAGCAAAATTACTATATTTGAGGATGTTTACGCTGATTGGGAAAGAGGCCCGGATGTTAAAAATTATCCGCCTCCGACTTCAGGCACGAAAATGCATTTGGGTCATCTGTTTACATCAAATTATTTTAATGACATCGTGGTTTACAATTATCCCGATGCAACTATGATTCGGCCACCTTTAACTACAGCCGAAGCCATTACAAATGTGACATCAGTCGCGCTTACCGGTCAATCTTATATGACAAGTGACTTTATGGCCGACCCCTCTCCAGAAAGAGTGAAGGTATTAATCAAAGAAACCGCCTGGGCTGCGGAATTTCCTGACCTTGTAAAGAAACTCCCGGATGAAAGATTACAGATGTACAAAAAGACTATGCCCGCCGCTGATATAACTCCCATAGACCTCTTTCCTTTCAGGTCAAAAACCGGATATGCCACTTTGCCCGATGGATATCCAAGCGTGGAAAATTTCCCAAAGGCCCTCGACCTGAAGGTCAATGCCGCCTCCGGGGTTTATGATGTTGTTGCCCTGTATAACTGGTCTGAAGACTCGGCCGTCAAGGGCCTTACTTTTGAAGGAGACCTGGGTTTATGTCCCAAAACACAATATATCGTTTATGACTTTTGGAAACAGAGACTTGTCGGAATAGTTCAAGACCAGATTCAGGCCGAAGTCCCGCCGCATGGAACGGCTGTTTTGATTGTCAGGCCTTTACAATCAGGGCCGCAGTTTTTGGCTACCTCGCGGCATATAACGGGCGCATTTAGCATAAAGCAGCTTGCCTGGAACCAATCCAAGTCTGCTTTGAGCGGAACTTCTGAGACAATACCCTATACGATATACTCGCTGTTTATTTATGTACCGGATGGAGTAACCTTATCCAATGTAGATTCCGATGCCAGAGTTTTATTCAACAAGTTAGAGAGTAATTTACTTGAGGTGGCTTTTCAGGGCCAGGAAAAGCCCATAAAATGGGCGTTGAATTTCGCTTACGAGTGATATCCTACCAGCATAAAGGATAATTATCTGTGCAGCCGGATAGTCGAAAATACGAAAAATTCTATGAGATTCACCGACAATTCCCCATCCTCAAAAAGAAAATAGCGGGCAAAAGATATATATACCTCGATAGTGCTGCGACCACCTTAAAGCCGACCTGTGTTATAGAATCCGTTTCTGATTACTATAAGTACCATTATGCCAACGTCCATCGCGGCGCATACTATCTGTCCCAAAAAGCTTCGCAGCAGTACGAACATGCCAGAGAAACCTTAAAGCGATTTTTCAATGCAGGGGATGAATACGACGTCATTTTTACAAGCGGGGCCACAGAAGCTGTCAATCTCGTAGTAAATGCCTTTTGTGAACCGTTGATTCGGGAAGATGATATTGTTCTCGTCAGCATTTTGGAGCATCATTCCAATTTTCTGCCCTGGAAACTCCTTGCTTCTCGAAGTAACGCTGAACTCAGAATTCTGCCTTTAGAACCTTCGGGGGATTTCTCGAAAGCTGAACTGAAAAATGCCCTTTCCTCAAACATCAGATTTGCCGCTTTCACTCATGCCTCGAATGTAACGGGAAAACTTCAAAACCTCCAATCTGTCATTTCAAACCTTCAGCAAAACGGGGTGATGGTATTAATAGATGGTGCACAAAGTGCTTCGCATTTTGAAATAGACCTTGAGAATATGAAGCCCGATTTTTTTGTCTGTTCAGCCCATAAAATGTTAGGCCCGACCGGTGTCGGAGCAGTCATACTGAAAAAACAACATTTGGAAAATGCGAAACCCTGGAAGACCGGCGGTGGAATGGTATTAACCACAGAACCTCTTTTCTGGAGAGAAGGTGTTAGAAAATTCGAAGCAGGGACGCCCCATTTCGTAGGTGTTTACGGCTGGATGCGTGCCTTGGAGTTCTTAAACGACATCGGTCTGAAGAACATCCAGGAGTATGTCAGCTCACTCACTGCTGAATTATTGGATGGATTGAAGCAAATAAACAGAATCAGAATCTTTGCCTCTGACACACTACGGCAAAATGCCGGAATAGTGTCTTTTCTAATAGATGACATTCATCCCCACGATATCGCTGCCTGGCTTGATTATAATGCTATCGCCGTACGTGATGGCCATCACTGTGCCCAGCCGCTGATGGAATATTTTGGCGTCCCCGGGGTAGTTCGTGCTTCTGCGCATTTATATAACACAAAGGAGGATATAAACCAGCTGCTTTTAGCTCTTAACGCATTGGTTGATAATCAGAAGGAGATATTCGACAGACTCTACGGAAAAGAGGTTTGTAATTTCGCATCCGAAGCTTTTCAACAAGCCAAAGTGGCCCTCCCGGATATCGAAATTAGAGGAATACCGGACTACTGTGGTGATTTGCTCAGATTCCGCTTAAAAGTAGACGACCAAAAAGTTGCCATCGAAACAGAAGCTGATATTTGTATTCCGTGCATGGCGTCACTGAATGTTATGTTGGCGCAGGTACAAAATAAGCCCATTGAACAAGTGTATTCGTTATGTAAATCCGCTATCGAAGCCCTTGCCACGAATAACACAACCCCTGATATCAATGGTTTAAATACTTTGAGCCGTATAAAAGAAGACCGCCTGTCCTGCATCACTTTACCCTGGAAAACAATGCTTTGTGCAGCCGAAAAATATATTCATCAGTATAGCTCCCGCGTTATCGTTATGAAGCCGTCCCTAAAAGCTTCCGCAAAACGTTCATCAGCGTCTCCGGCTCGAAATAATTTTTCTCCAGTCGCAGATATACCGTCTGCCGGTCGGCAATAGTTACTTTCCCTTTTACCCTGGCAAATAAAGACTTTATCTCTGCATCCGGTTTTTCATCAAACGAAAATATTATATTTTGACCTGAAGTTACTATACTTTTTATATTGTACTTGCTTGCCGCTATTCGCACCTGCTGCCATTTCAGCAAAAGCTGGACCTCATCCGGTACAGGCCCGTACACATCAGCCAGCTCGTTCTCAACCTGTTTCAAATCAACCTTTGTTCTGGCAACAGCGATTTTGCGATAGACATCCATCCTGTGCCTGTCAATAGGTATGTAGTTTTTTGGTATATATGTTGCAAATCCCAAATCCAGATTCGTTATTGGTATCGTCTCAGCTGGTTCACCCTTTAATTTCCTTACTGCCTCGGCTAACAGTTCGCAGTACATCTGATAGCCCACCATCTGAATATGTCCGGACTGCTCAGCTCCCAATATATTGCCCGCTCCGCGAATTTCCAAATCGCGCAGGGCAATTCTAAAGCCGGCCCCCAGATGCGAATATTCCTCAATGGCCTTCAAACGCCTCGCCGCTATAGGCGTAATCGACCGTGACATCGGCAGCAGCATATATGCGTAAGCTCGATGTTTATACCTGCCTACCCTGCCGCGAAGCTGATGCAGTTCAGCCAGGCCGAACCTGTCGGCATTATCTATAAAAATCGTATTGGCGTTTGGAATATCCAGCCCCGACTCGATAATCGTCGTACACACCAAAACATCAATTTCCCCCAGTACAAAATGAATCATGGTCTTTTCGAGTTCGCTTTTCGCCATCTGCCCGTGTGCGATAGCAACTTTGGCATCGCTTACCAGCTTCTGAATCTCCCAAGCCTTTTTCTCGATTGTCCTGACCCTGTTGTGCAAAAAAAACACCTGTCCTTGGCGATTCAATTCTCGAATAATTGTTTTTCTGACCAGTTCCCTGTTATAAGCGCCGACCGACGTTACTATGCTTCGCCTGTCCAGTGGTGGCGTCCCTAATGAACTTATATCACGCAGCCCCAAAAGTGACATATGCAGCGTCCTTGGTATCGGCGTTGCCGTCATCGTAAGAACATCAACGTTGACACGCAGCTTTTTGAGCCTTTCTTTATGCTCGACTCCGAACCGCTGCTCCTCGTCGATAACCAGAAGCCCCAAATCCTTAAATCCCACATCACCGCTAAAAAGTCGATGTGTCCCAATAAGTATATCGACCATGCCTTTTTTTGCCCTTGCGATTATATCTTGTGCCTGCTTGGCTGTTTTAAAGCGATTTAAAATCTCGATACAAATTGGGAAATCTGCGAACCGTTCCGTAAAAGTTCTGCCATGCTGCACACACAAAACCGTCGTCGGCACCAGCACAGCAACCTGTTTACCATTTTCCACAGCCTTAAACGCTGCACGCATCGCAAGTTCTGTCTTACCATATCCCACATCCCCGCATAACAACCTGTCCATTGCCGCATTTTCCTGAATATCGGCTTTAATTTGCTCGGATGCCGCAGTTTGGTCGGCCGTCTCCTGATAGGGGAAGGATTCTTCAAATTCCCTTTGCCAGTTCGAATCGGCACCGAACGCTATCCCACCGAGACTCTGGCGTTTCGCCTGAACCTCGAGTAATTCGCCTGCAAGGTCCCGAACCGAACGTGCAACTTTTTCTTTTTGCTTTTGCCATTTTTTTGAGCCGACCTTGCTTAGTTTAGGCCGCTTCGGACTCGTTCCTATATACTTCTGAACCAGCATAATATTGCTGGCGGAAACGTGAATCTTCACTTTGTCGGAGTATTCAATCGTGAGGTACTCGTTTTGCGCCCCCTTTTCTTTTATGGTCTTCACCCCTAAAAACCTGCCTATGCCATAGGAGATATGAACAACATAATCGCCAGCCTGCAAGTCACTGAGAGTATCCACA
Source organism: uncultured Pirellulales bacterium (assembly GCA_964614315.1). GTDB lineage: Bacteria > Planctomycetota > Phycisphaerae > Sedimentisphaerales > Anaerobacaceae > CAZTKW01. The sequence continues at coordinate 8,639 of CAZTKW010000024.1, read as the reverse complement.
GGCGCGCTGGCCCGCATCGGCCTTTGCCTTCTTCTAAGCGCAAATTGACCGAACAGTTCATGATGACTTATTATGATTGTTTCCTGTGAATTTATGACAAATCCCTGATGGATAAATCCCGGCAGCAGTTTGAAATTCAGCGGTACCTTTGTATGACTTTGTTTTATAATCTCGCTTACACGCTCGATTTCAGCCGATCTTTCACAGTAAAGACAGACCTTTTTTCCTTCTTTGGCTTGTTTTACTAATTCTTCCAAAGCCGCCTTATGTCCCGCCCACAGGGAAGCCCCCCTTTGTTGAAACTGTTGAACGCTCTTTATATCCACCTTAAGAAAATCATCTGTACCGCCGGCGGCAAATCTGCAAATATGCAGTTGTGTAAATTTTCCCAATGCCCTGTAGATGTCCCGCCAGCGGTAAAGCCGTTCGGCTCCCTCGACACGCTCTAAAAATACATTTGCCACCTCTTCGATGTCATTTGGCTCTTCGAGTATTATTATCGTATCCTGCGGCAGAATATTTATAAAAAGCTCCCTTTGTTCGGCCTCACCGCCGCACACTGCCGAAATGATACCGATACTTTCAATTTGTTCACTTGAACGATGCGTATCTAAATTCACCTCGCGAATACTCTCTATGGTATCGCCGAAGAACTCAACTCTTATTGCCTCACTGCCTCGCGGTCGTTCCTTGCTTTTTTCTTTATCGAGGAAAGTTCTTTCACTGACCAGCGGCGCATAAATATCAACAATCCCACCGCGACGGGCAAACTGTCCCGGCAGGTCAATCCTGTCCACGCTTTCAAAGCTATTATCGACCAGCCATCCGACGACATCTTCCGGTGATATTGTTTCATTTATTTGAAGCCATAGGCTGCTCTCTTTTAATATTTTGGATTTCGGTATCGGCTGGCAAAGCGCTTGTATTGATGTTGGAATGATGGATTTGCTTTTGCCCGAAAGCAGTTCTAAAGCTACCCTTAGTCTCTCAGCCCTGATTTCGTCGGTTGCGTCCGCCAAATCTTCGGTTCCCTCCCACGCTGGAAATGCTTCGATTCTCTGACACCCAAAGCTATGAAGATCATCTGCCGCTTTATCGGCGTCATCGATATGCGGACGGATGTAAAGTATCGGCCGTTTGAGTTCCCTGGATATGTACTCGGCCAGCATTGGCGCAAACGACCCCCACGTCCCCTCGACCCTGACCGCACCCTCACAGCCCTTGCAGCCCTTCAGCCGGGAGATTATTTCTGCAACCGCCCTGTCCTGACCGAGTTTCAAAAAACCACCAAAATCCAAAAGACGGTATTATATTTTGCACTAACAGCCTTTTACTATCGATTGGCCGTTTTAACTTTCCGAATAACCACTATCCAATCATAAATCCCCGACAACTCCAAAATACTCCGGTCTTGAGGGTCTTGAGCCTTACATTTTCGAAGGAATCAAATGCTTCGCTATTTCTACGGTCTTTTCCGCTGTAATCCCGAACTTCTCGAAGCACACCTTTCCCGGCGCCGATGCCCCGAATGATGACATCCCTATAAAGACGCCCTGACGCCCGAGCCACTTTCTCCAGCCCTGCTCGACTCCCGCCTCAATACCAATCCTCGCTTTCACGCCGGGCGGTATGACCGAATCCTGATATGCCTGCTCCTGCTTTTCAAACAATTCCCAGCAGGGCATACTGACAACCCTCGCATTAATTCCATCAGCCGACAGCTTCTCATAAGCATCAATTGCAATAGAAACTTCCGAACCGCTTGCTAAAAGTAAGACTTCAGGCTTATCCACACCTGCCAGAACATAAGCGCCTTTATCAAGATTTGCCGCTGAGGCATTTTTATCCTGTTCCAGAACCGGTATTCCCTGTCTTGTAAGGAGCAGGGCCACCGGACCATCCCTGTATTCCAATATGAACTTCCACGCTGCCGCTGTCTCATTGGCGTCTGCCGGACGAATCACTAACAAATCCGGTATTGCCCGCAAGCTTGCCAATTGCTCTACCGGCTGATGTGTCGGCCCGTCTTCACCTAACCCGATACTGTCGTGGGTAAACACGAATATGCTCGGATGTTTCGAAAGAGCTGCCATCCGAATCGCAGGCCGCATATAATCGGAGAACACCATAAACGTTCCCCCGTATGCCCTCACCAGTCCGCTTGCGGAAATTCCATTTATTATCGCCCCCATAGCGTGTTCTCTGACCCCGAAACGTATATACCTGCCGTCCGGCGAATCTTTCTGAAAATCCTTTGCCCCTGCAAACCGTGTATTGTTTGAGGGTGTCAGGTCCGCCGAACCACCCATAATCAACGGCATTTCAGGCATTATTGCATCAAGTACCTTGCCCGAGGCCTTGCGTGTTGCGATAGAACTGCCAGCCTCGAACTTGGGCAGAATATCATCAAAATCTATCTTCAGTTTACCCGCCGCAGCTTCACAAAACTGCTCTGCCATCTCCGGATAGACATCTTTGTATTCGTCAAACATCTTGTTCCAGGCCGATTCTGCTTTTTTGCCTTTTTCTAAAACTTTTAGCATATGGGCCGACACTTTTTCCGGAATGTAAAAACTCTTCTCGCTGTCCCAGCTGAATTTCTCCTTAATTAGTTTAACTTCATCTTCTCCCAAAGGAGCGCCGTGTGCCCCCGCCGTATCCTGCTTGTTTGGGCTCCCGTAAGCGATATGTGTCCGAAGTTTTATCAATGTCGGCTGCTGCTTTTGCTGCTTGGCGCTTTCCAGTGCCTTCTCGAAAGCTGCCATATTATTGCCGTCACCGCCAACTACTATCACATTCCAGCCGTAAGCCTCATAACGCTTAGTTACGTCTTCTGTAAAAGCAAGCCCTGTTTCGCCGTCGATGGTGATATGATTATCGTCGTAAATAACAATCAGGTTATCAAGCCCCAAATGCCCCGCTAATGAACTTGCCTCTGCCGATACCCCCTCCTGTAAATCGCCGTCACCGGCTATTACGTAGATTTTATAATCAATGATGTTGAAACCATCACGGTTGAAGTAATTTGCCAGATATTTTTCGGCTATCGCCATCCCGACCGAATTGGATATTCCCTGTCCTAACGGCCCGGTAGTAACCTCAATCCCCAGTTTCGGTTCACACTCCGGGTGCCCCGGCGTTTTACTGCCCCACTGCCGAAAATTCTTCAAATCTTCCAGGCTCATATTATAGCCGCTCAGATGCAGCAGCGAATATAGCAGCATACTGCCGTGACCTGCCGAAAGAACAAAACGGTCACGATTATGCCAGAGCGGATTTGCTGGGTTATGCATAAGATGTTTCATCCAAAGCGCATACGCCGCCGGAGCCATACCCATCGGCATACCCGGATGACCCGACTTCGCCTTTTGAACACCGTCAACAGACAAAAAACGTATCGTTTGAACACAAAGTTCATCAAGTTCGGACAAACCAGGATTTACAACTGGACTCATACCACTTTCCTTAAACAAAGGTTTTCAATACACTTGTACGGACAAACAAAGCAATCAGGATAATCCCCTGCGGCTATTCCTGCAAGCATTTTTAGCCTTCTCGAACAAGCAAAAGCCCTTATTGCTTTGTGACTGCCATTGCCGATTGTTCCACCCCGAAGAAAACCTGCCTTTTGACAAACCTGCACATTTATTGCATAATTATTACCTATGAATCAAGTATCGGGTTTTATGAATCGACGGGATTTTCTAAAGCTGACAGCAACCGGAGCAGCGGTACTTTCACTGCCCGAACTTGCCTTTTCAGTTGAATCAGCGAAAGACAAGCCCAATGTACTTTTTATTGCTATTGACGACTTGAATGACTGGATTGGCTCTCTGGCGGGCCACCCCGACGTAAAGACGCCGAACCTTGATAAGCTTGCTAATCGAGGGGTACTGTTCACAAATGCCCATTGCTCAGCGCCGGCCTGTAATCCCTCGCGAGCAAGCCTTCTTACAGGGATTTTGCCCTCTACCTCCGGGGTTTACCATAATAACCAGCCCTTTAGAAAACCACTTCCGGAGGCGGTTACGTTACCGCAGCATTTTATAGATAACGGCTACCGGGTGATTGGCGCCGGCAAGATTTTCCATAGCAGCGGGACTTTCGCCGAACCGCAATCATGGCAAGAGTATTTTCCCTCAAAGACAAAAACCAGGCCTGAAGACCCGATGCCGCAAAATAGACCCTTAAACGGCATTCCCGACACAAAACAATTTGACTGGGGTCCGGTAGATGTCCCAAACGACCAAATGGGTGACTGGAAGGTGGCCGACTGGGTTATAAAACAGTTGAGTTCCAAACAAGATAAACCATTTTTTCTCGGCTGCGGTTTCTTCCGCCCTCACCTGCCCTGGTATGTACCGCCCAAATATTTCGATTTATATCCTGTCGAGAAGGTAACTTTGCCGAATGTCAATGAGAATGACCTGGATGACGTGCCGCCGATAGGCAGAAAGTTTGCCAACCCGCAGAAAGACCACAAAAATGTCGTTGACCACAAACAATGGCGAAAAGCCGTTCAGGGCTACCTGGCCTCTATCAGTTTTGTTGACGATTGCGTTGGACGGGTCATTAATGCATTGGATGAGAGCAATTATGCGGACAACACTATTATTGTCCTTTGGGGCGACCACGGCTGGCATCTTGGTGAAAAGCTGCATTGGCGCAAATTCGCTCTCTGGGAGGAGGCCACTCATTGTCCCCTTATGATAATAGCCCCGCAAAAAGTTAAGCCGGATCGGAAATGCCATCGGCCGGTCAGCCTTATCGATATTTACCCAACTCTGATAGAGCTTTGCGGCCTGGAACCGAATAAAGAGCTGCAGGGTAATAGCCTGCTGCCGTTATTAAAGGACCCCTGCGCAAAATGGTCTCGGCCGGCTTTGACGACGCACGGCCGCAACAATCATTCATTGCGCTCGCAGCGATGGCGATACATTCGTTACAACGACGGAACAGAAGAGCTTTACGACCATGATAACGACCCCCTGGAGTGGAAAAACCTCGCCGCCGACCCCCAATATGCCGACATCAAAAAGGACCTCGCAAAGTGGCTGCCAAAAACAAACGCTCCTGACGCGCCTCTCTAAGTCTGTGGTAACAGGCTAAAGATTTTATAAGTGCTGCTTTATGTGGTTTTGTTTAAATGCTGCTGTGCCCAGATGGCGATTCCGGAGCCTGTCAGAAGAACCATACCAAAGAGCCATTGAAAGCCATTTAGCGACTCTCCGAAGACGATGTAAGAGCCTGCAAGGACTGTAAACGGCGTTGCCAGCAATACCAGCGATGGAATTGTAGCACCGAGTCGCTTAATTGCCACGTAGTATAATACGTGAGAAATTGCTATCGCCGTAAGCGCTGAAAGCACTACATAGGCCCACGGCCTCAGACCCATAGTGATGGAGACGCCAGGCCGTCCGAAAATCAGTGCCAGAACAAAAAGGCCGGCGACGGTATATATGCTTGTTACGGAAAAGCCTTTGCGGGAATCGATATCCCTGAAAGCAATTTTTGCGGCGATTGTGTACATGGCCCAGCCGAAAGCCGCCGAAAGAGCGAGAACTATACCAGTTATTGTTTTGGTTGTTGCGAAATCTTTCTTAAATAGAATTACCCCTATGACCCCGATTGCCGAGAGGCCTATCCCGCTCCAGAACCTTTTGCTTTTGACTAATGGTCTTTCTTCCGGAAAGAAAATGAGCGAAAATCCGGCTATCCAGATTATAAATGATTTTGCCAGAAGGCTCATAAAAGCGGGGTTTATATAATAAAAAGACGCCGCCCATAGACTTTGCATAAAGATGTTGACCACAGCCGGCCAAATTGCCCTTTGCCAGATTCGTTTTTCAAAACGCCCTCTTTTAACAGTAAACAGCAACCACGGCAGCCAGACCAGAGAGGCCACAATGTAGCGGAGGAGGTTTTGAGTCCATAAATCGATATAACCGGTGAGCAGTTTTATAAAAATGGGGCCTATCGAGAAACATATAACCGTGCCAATACAGGCCATAGTTGCGGCGGTATCAATTTTTCGTGTATGTATGCTTTCCATTTATTACACAGGGTCTTATCTTCAATTATCTTGGTCGTGAGCAGGGAATCTTTGCATAAAAGCTGCATAAATACAAATAAAAAAGCAGTTTGATAAAACAATAACTGATTTTGGAAGACGTCCGGTACTGCTTTTTGAGTATGACTGTAACTGATTTAAGTTGCGGCCGGTACTGATTTTGTAATATTGCTGATGTTGTTATTTGCGGCGCAGTTTGACTTCGAGGTATTTAACGCCCCATTCTCGGGCGGTTTTGTGGGAGTTGAAGAATACGTCGAGCCGGTTGCCGCGTATTACTCTGCCCCTGTCGAAGACTTTTACGGGTTCGTCATTATTGTAGCCGGGAACAATTATTTCCGTGCCGAAGGGGTACATTTTGTCGGCGGCGACAAACACGTCGTTGTCCTGTATCCTGTGACCGTTGGCGGTTTTACCATCGGCAAACTTGCCGCAGCATCTTTTACAGCCGCAGTATGCAGTGACGCGCATCGTTACTGTTTCCCATTGGTCGGAGGGTTCTGCGATTGAGGGTAAAGAATCCGGGGCAGTTGTGTCGGGTAAGGTTGCGCTTAGCATTGGTACTCGGCTGCCCCTTGCATAAGCAATCCCGACAATTAGTGTGATAGCAAAAAGAACAGCCGTTAAGAGGATAACGGCATTAGTAAATCTTTGCTTATATAATCTGCTGCGATAATGATAATTATTAGAAGTAATTCTTGTCACCCTGCCCACCCCCAAATTACGGTTAATGACCACAGGTCATTGAAATACGTTTTCCACTTGATAATCATTGTATCTTATTTCAGGAACAAAAGCAAGTTTTAATAAGCTGGGCTTAAATATTTCGCTCGAAAAACCCTCTACCGGGCCTCAAACCATATTTTTATTGGGCGTTAGTATACAAAAGGTGGAGAAAAAAAAAAAGGAGAAAAAAGAAATTCTGCAAAAAAAAAGATGCCCGAATAGAAAGTCGGGAGAAGGCTTAAGATGGAGAATATGGGAGGTCTGGGGGGTTTTACTCTGCCGAAAAGGCATCGAAATCGGCTTCGAACAACAAATACGCTGGGGTAGTGCTGCCCTCGGTTTTTGAAATTCGCCTGCCTGCAAAATCATAGCTGTAATATATATTTGTGTTTGTTTATTTAAGTTTCAAATCTTTCTCAGTCGTGCTGTCCTCTTTTGTTTGTAGGTACTGTGCCAGTTTCTTAAGGCCATATTCTAAAGCCACTTCCCTTGGAGTTTGATTATTGCTGTTTTTTGCAGAAATATCAGCCCCATGTAAAAATAGTATGTCCACAACTTCCTTATTGTCCCCCCTAACAGCCCAATGTAATGGGGTAGCATTATACTGGTCTTTTGCAGAAATATCAGCCCCGTATGAAAGCAGTAAACCTACCATTTCTTTATTGCTCCATACAGCAGCCCAATGTAATGGGATTTGGCCATATTTATTTTTACAGTTGACCGTTGCCCCATGCTCAAGTAATGTTTTTACAACATCATAGTGTCCGAATTTGGCGGCTTTTTCTAACGGTCTTTCATTCAGAATATTTCCTAATTCTATATCCGCATTATGGGCAAGCAGAAACTCCACTATCTCAGTATGCCCTTTAGAAGAGGCGTAATATAAAGGAGTCGAACCTAACCTATCTTGAATGTTTACTTGTGTTGGGTCATTATTAATTATTTTTTTTACTTCCTTCAAATTCCCTTTTTGTGCAGCTTTATGTATGGGCTTGTTATCAATAAAATCGCAACCAACAAGAAAAGTGAAAATAAAAAGTATAAAAAACAAATTAACCATTTTGAAAATAACTTTCCGCATAATTTTAATTCCTTAAATATCTTCCGTACCAATAACCTTCCATTCCTGTATCCATGTCTCTATCAATACCTTCTTGCCCACCTTCAAACCAATTCCTGCCTTGATATTCCTTCCACAAGCCCCAACCACTCCAAATGCCTGGTTCAGTCATTTCCCAAGTTTCCATAAGGGTTCTCGCACTGGTTTCGTCAACTCCCAAGTACCCCAATGCTGCACCAGACCCCAAATGCACATTGTTCCAGAAATCCTCATCTGTACTCCCTCCTGGCCTTCCGGCTCTTGGAAATGGATTGATTATAGTATTTGCATATCCTGGATCAAAAGTATCCGCTCGACCGAATTCACCAAATCCACCTAAGACATCAGCCCATACAAGTGCGGTTGCAATTATACTGTCCGGAATCCAACCTTTTTTATCACATTTTTCATTTGAGTTACACAACGCATAAAATCGTTGGTTCTCAAAATCCCCTAACACTGGCAAGATCCGCATATAGTTAAACAGCCCCAACGGATCAATCCAGTTAACCGGATTATTCCCGCAATAGCTGTAAAGATTCAATCCACCGGCATATCCGATTGGGTCGGTCTGGAGGAATCGCCCTATTTCCGGCTTATAGTACCTTGCACGATAATAATACAGGCTGGTCTCAGTATCGTACCTGCGCCCGGTGAACATATACGGATTTCCGATACTACTCGTAGTATTCGGCTCGCCGAACACATCATAGCTGTACCGCTCAACTATCACGCTATTAACAT